>DATHUY010000089.1 GCA_035461765.1 Longimicrobiales bacterium | reverse complement strand
GCAGCGTCGCATGACTGTTCTCCGGTCTGAGGCCGGCGGGCGCCGGCGTGACGTGACGGTTGCACCTGGCGGCATGCCGGCGCAATCCAGCAAGATCGCGCTTGCGCCGCGCACGTCGCAAGCGGAACATTAGCACATGCTGAAAAGTAGACGATTCGCGAGGCGCGCGGTCATGGGTATACCACTCCTCCTGGCGGGCTGCCTGAGTACGACGGAGCCGCCCGAGACATTGTTCTGGGAAGGCCAGCTGGTGGCCATGCCCGAGGGTCCCGCGGACCTGGCCGGGCCGGTGGCCATGGTGGCCCTCCAGGCGCAGACCCGTCTCGGTGTGGGACTCACGGGCGCACCCGACGGCGCGATTTACGGCTGGCTGCTTCGCGCCGGTACGTGTGATTCACCCCAGGCATCCGTCGCTCCCGCCTCCGCCTTCCCTGCCCTCCAGACCAGCAACGGCGGGATTGACGCGGAGGCGGTCATACAGAGGCGCCTCACCGGCACGGATTACGCAGTTCAGGTGGTCGAGAATTCCGACGGCACGGGTGCTGTCCTTGCCTGCGCCGATCTGACGCGTACCTAGCGAGCGGTTCGCATCGCGTCCATCCGCTCCGGCTCTTTTTGCGAGGCAGGTGAGCATGCTTCACGACGTCACCGGCCGTTCCCTGAACAGTCGCTCGCCGACGGGCCGCCTGTCGATATGGTCCCTGCTTGCGCTGCTTGCACTGGTGCCCGACCGTGCGGCAGCCCAGCAGGCTTCGATCGACGTGACAATCCACGGGACAGTCGTCGAGGAAGACACCGGCGAGCCGATCGCAGACGCCTGGGTGCGCGTGCTGGATGACAAACGCCGCACACTCGGCAGCGTCCGCACAGACAATGACGGGCGCTTCACGTTCACTCGCCTCAATCCGGGACCCATCGCGTTCCGTGTCGGCCGTATCGGCTACCAGGAGATCACCACACCCTACTGGCGGGTGCGAAGTGGCGAGGCACTGGACGTGACAATCCGTATGGATGCTACGGCAGTTCTGCTCGCGCCGCTGGAGATCACTGCTCTGACGCGATCGCGTTCACCGATGCTCGCCGCCTTCTACCAGCGGCTCGACCGTCGCCTCGGAGGAACATTCTTCAGTCGCGCCGATATCGAGCGCCGGGCTCCGGCACAGATCACGGACCTGCTGATCGATGTACCGGGGCTCCGGCTGGAGGGCGGCAGCACCGTGGGCGCCCGCATCGTGACGTTCGACCGCAGCCTGTTCGCCACCGGCGGCGGCACCTGCCCCGTGCAGGTCTACGTGGACGGAATGCGGGCCCGAGGCGAGGTCTCATTGAACGACCTCGCCTCGCCGGCGGCCCTGGAGGGCATGGAAGTGTACAAGGGACTGGCGACCGCGCCACCGGAGTTCCACACCCCTGAGGCGAGATGCGGCGTCATCGCGCTGTGGACCCGGAGAGGCGGCTAGTATCTCCCCGCTCAGCGGCCCTCGGCGGTCTCGAGAACGATCCCCGCCACCACGTGGCGGGTAGTGTCATAACCGGTGAGCGTCGCCGAAGCCTGAGCGGCATCCAGGTAACGGATGCGCACGACCTGGTGTGCCTGGAACTGCCGCAGCGACTCCGGGCCGCCCACGTAGCTGGTGTTGAGGAACACCACGATCTGACCAGCGCCCGTGCCCAGGCTTCGGACATCGCGCATTTCGAGCCAGCGCGGACGCAGCCGGTCGATCGCTTCGTACAGGTTGTTGACCGGAACGGTGGCAATCTCCTCCGGCGTCAGCACGCGGGAATCCCGCCGGGCCGAGGTACCGCCGGATGAGGCGCAGCCGGCCGCCGTCAGGAGCACGGCGAGCAGCAGGCTGAGTACGGTCCGACGTTGCATTTCAGTCTCCGGATACGGTGGGAAGCTTGATTCGATGTGTATTCTACAGCATTGTACATAACGCCGAACAGGCGCCAGCAAGGAGGGACCAATGAACAAATGGGCGCGACGGCTCGTGCTCCTCGGATGGATGGGTATCGGACTGGCCATCTTCGCACCCGCGTGCAGCAACCCTACGGCTCCGCGGCTGCCGGAGGCGGAGGAGGACCAGGATACTGTGCCGCCTGAAGACGGTTAACGATAGATCGCCGGCTGGCCAGGAAGATGATGGCGGCGGAGGGATGACCTCCGCCGCCATCGTTTGCATCAGTATCCGTACGTTCCGACTGGTGCCGAGCCGTTCGCGCCCGGTCCGCCGAACGTGTACGGGGCCATGAAGAGCAGCTCCGCCTCGCGTCCCGGCACAGGCATCTGGAGGAAGGTCCCCTCTGCGAGATCCCCCCAACCGCGGCCGTGGAAATACCACGGTGCCAGGTGCAGCCCCTGGTACATCGTCTCGAGACGCATTTCCCACTTAAGCATCTCGAACAGGTCGCCGCATGATCCATCCGGCAGCTTCGGTACGCAGCTGGTGTTCGTACCTGCTGCGTCGGTGGCGTTGAGGCCGGCGGCAGTGCGGGTGACGTTGATCAGCGTTGCAGCCGTTCCCATTGCGCCGAGGTTGTAGTGCGCCTCGGCCTCCAGCAGGCGCATCTCCTTCACCGTGATCTCCTTGTGGCCATCCGTGCGGTTCGCGGAGGTCTGGAGCCACATGTTGTTACCGAGATAACGGTAATACGACCAGCGGAACGGGCCGCGGTCCGGACGGTTCCACTGAGCGCCGTAGCCACCGCTCGCCGTCGGGATCTCGAAGAGCACGCCGTCGTTGGCCTGCTGCTGCGCGATCGTCGCGCCCTGCGGGAAGCGCAGGTCGGGCGTGATGATCAGGAACGGATCGCTCGACTGGTCCGTCGAGAGGTTCGGATGACGGTCGAACGGCTCGCGTGCAATCCACTCCTGGTAGTCACCGGACTGATCGGCCATGCCGAGCACCTGGTAGCTGAGCTGACCCCACGGGCCGTAGCGCGGCATGTTCACCAGGGCGCCGGACGAGAAGCCCGACCCGGATACGACGTCCACCGACCAGTCAGCCGTGATACCAGCCGTGACATCGTCGATGACTTCCTGCCAGTCAACGGCCGCGCGCTCCGCGGGAGTGCGTGCGACCGCTGCCCGGTAGCGTGCCTTGTAGGAATGAATCAGGCGCCGCAGCTCGGCTGCGCTGACGTCGCGCGACATCCACGTGGCCGGGATGCTGGCGGCGCCCTGGGACTCGGTCAGGGCCTGATCGAAATAGCCCATCGCGGCGTCCATGACGTCCATGTACGGGTGCAGCGCCACGTCTTCCCGCGGGATCGACGGATCGTAGATGTACGCCTGGTCGTACATGGCGGCTGCGCCGGCATGGGCGAGACCCAGCACGAAGTAGCCGAACGCCTTGGCGCGCGCAAGCCGGTCGGCCGGCAGCTCCACGCCACCCTCGATCGCCTTCAGTCCGTCCACGGCGGCCGCGACCGCGCGGTACTGCCAGACCCAGTTGTTGGCGAACTGGTCGTAAAACACGTTGGCCGTCAGGTGATGGACGGGCACCTTGGGCCAGCCGGAGAATTCCACCATGCCGAAGTTCGCGGCCGTAGCAGAGTGCTGATACGAGACGGTGGCGAGCACGGGTCCCGCACTGTTGCTGGCGTAGCCCGCATTCCACCAGTTCTCCCACGAGCCGCCGATCAGAGCCTCGACGTCACCCGGCGTTCCGAGCGCGCGTTCCGCGTCCGGAGCGTTGGGGTTGATGACCTCGAGGTCGACGCAGGCGCTCAGGGCAAGGCCGCCAATGGCGGCCGCCCCGATGATTGATCTGAGTTTCATTTACGCCCCCTTCTAGAAGTTCAGCTCGACGCCGAGCGTCAGCTGACGGAAATTCGGGTAGCTGAACCCATCCACGCGTGCGATCGCCGCCGAGCCGGTGCCGCCGCCACTGCGGCCGACGTCCGGATCGTAGCCATCATAGTCCGACCACGTGAGCAGGTTGCGGCCGGTCGCCGTGAACGTGAGCCCGTCGAGCGCGCTCACACCCGGAACGCGATCGAGCAGACCGCGGCCCGGCGTGAAGCGGAGTGTCACTTCGCGCAGCTTGATGAAGCTGGCGTCATCGACGAACGCGGAGCTCGGCTGCAGGCCGGATGCGCCGTAGAGGCGGCTGTAGTAGCCGATCGGCTTGCGCATGTCCTCGGGGACGTCCGACTGATCCATGATGCCGGAGTAGCCCTGGAACGTCGCCCACTGCAACGGCTGGTTGTATACGCTGAAGCCCTGTACGGACTCGAGCAGGCCGTAAAGCGACAGTCCCTTATACGTGAACGTGTTGGAGAAGCCGAGCCGGTACTTCGGCTGCGTCGTTCCGAGCGGCAGGAACGTGGTACGCTCGCCGGTGACCCTGTCGGTGCCTTCACCCTGGAACGGTGTGCCCCACTGGAGCGGCTGACCGCGGATCGTGAACGGGGCTGTCGTGCCCCACCACGCCTGCGTCTCGCCGTCAACGTTCATGTACGTGTCCCAGCCGTTCTGCCATGAGCCGGCGCCGCCGACCCAGACCAGGAACCCGTCATCATTGACCTGGAACTCGCTGCAATCCACGCCGGACGGCAGGTGTCCGCAGTTCTCGGCGAACTGGAAGCCGTAGAACGTGCCGATCGCCTCACCCTCGCGGATGTAGAACACGTTACCGAGACCCTGTCCGCCGACGCCGTCCTGATAGGCCGGCAGATCGAGCTGCGTGATCTCCTGCCGCGTGCGGTCGAGCATCAGGCGTGCGTTCCACGTGAAGTCGCTGCTGCGCAGCAGCTGTGCGGAGAGCGTCGCCTCGTACGTGTTGCTCTCGAGCGTGCCCGCGTTCTGCCACTGGCGGCTGAAGCCCTGGTAAGCGAGCAGCGGGATATTCAGCAGCTGATCCTCGACCGTGGTGGTCGCGTACGTCAGGTCCATCGACACGCGGCCCTGCAGGCCGACCGCTTCAATGGCGAACTCCTGCTCCGTCGCGTACTCCGGCTTGAGGTCGCGGTTGCCGAGGGCGCCCTGCGTGATGGCGCCGCCGCTCACGCTGTACGTTTCGTACTGCGCCGAGAAGCTCGGCGTGTTGCCCGCCGTACCGATCGAGTAGCGCAGCTTCAGCTCGTCGATCGCGGGAACGGAGAACCACTCCTCCTCCGAGATGCGATACGCTGCCGCACCGCGGTAGTACCACCGGCGCCGCTGATCGAGACCGAAACGCGACGTGCCGTCCTGGCGCACCATCGCATTGAGGATATAGCGATCACGGAAATCGAAATCCTGGATCACGAAAAAGCCGTCCGCCCGAGTGAGCTGGATGGACGAGCTGGCGCCGCGGTTGGCTGACGGCGTATTGCTGATGGTCCAGACGCCGTCCGCCGTGAAGTCGGAGCCACTCGCGCCGGTGTTGACCTCGTCTTCCTTCTCGATGAGGTAACGCACCTGTGTCGTCGACACGAGGTCGCCGAACGTGCGGCGCACCTGCCCCATGACTGACGCGTTCAGGCCCTCGTTGACCGTGTTGTTGCGCGACAGGCTGCCGCCGGTGCCGTTCGGCAGGGACAGCGTGCGGAAGCCCTTCGGCGTGAAGTCCTCGGAGTTGAAATCGAGACGGTCATACGCGACGTTGCCGTCAAGCTTGAACCACGTCACGGGCGTCCAGCTGGCGTTGATATTGCCCAGGAAGCGGCCCCGCATCGTCTCTGCGTGTCCGCCGTTCAGCATGGTGTTGAGCGGATTCGCGTTGTCGTTGAACGGGTCCGGCTTCAGGATGATGTTGCCGGGGGACGTGGGGTCCTCGGCCATCAGGTCGACGCCGGCGGGCATGCGCGTAAGCGCGAACATGGCGCCGTCGTCGGAGTTGGCGCGCGAGCGCGAGTAGAACGCGCTGGCGGACACCATGACGTCCTGACGGACCGACTGATCGACGTTCAGGCGGAAGCTCTGCGCGAGGCTGCCGCGGTGACCGGGCATGATGCCCTCGTCGTTCTGACGGTTGTAGGAGATCAGGTAGTTGGTGGCGCCGGAGCGGCCGGCGACGGAGACGTAGTTCTGCATGAACTGGCCACCGCGGAAGAAGCGCTCGACGTGGTCATAGGTCTGACCTGGCCAGGCCTCCTGCTGGATGGTGTTCCAGTCACCGGCGGGGGCGCCGGCGAGGGCGCGCTGCCCGGCGAGGCGGACGGAGGTGCACTCCAGCCAGACGCACGGTGTACCGGCGGAGTTGATGAACTGCGTGCCATCAGGCGTGAGCGCGAACTGGTGACGCTTCGTGAGATTGAAGCGGCCAGGCAGATCGGATCCACCGAACTCGGTGCGGACCGTGTAGCGGACTTCATCGTTCGCGACATTCTGTCCGCGATTGGTCGTGATCTGGATGACGCCGTTCGCGGCACGCGAGCCATACAACGAAGCGGCCGAGGCGCCCTTGACGATCTCGATCGTCGCGATGTCCATCGCGTTGATGTCGGCGATCGATGAGGACAGAATGACGCCGTCGACGATGTAGAGCGGCTCCTGGCTGCGCCCTGATGCGTCGATGCTTGTCGGCGCGCGCAGCAGGATGGACGGAGCGGCGCCGGGACGGCCGGTCGAGCCCGTGACCTGCACGCCCGCCACCTTGCCGACGAGCAGGTTGCCCGCGTTCGACGCGGGAACCGGCACCATGGAAGGTGTGAGGCTGGCCACGCCGATCGGCAGCTTGGCGCGCGAGGTCTGTCCCGCGACACCCGTGACCACGATCTCCTCGATGTTGACGACCGTCTGGCGCAGGTTGAAGTCGGCACTCACCGACTCGCCGGCCACAACGGTGACCGACGTCGTCACAGACGTGTAGCCGATAAGCTCCGCGCGAACTTCACGCTCGCCTGCCGGGACACCGCCCAGCCGGAAGACGCCCGCGCGATCGGTGATGGTACCCCGCTGTGTGCCCGGCACGGACACCTGGACGGCCGATAGCGGCTGTCCGGTCCCCGCCTCCAGCACTCTGCCGGTGATGGTACCTGTGGTTTCCTGTGCCTGCGCCCCGGCCGGTATCAGGCCGAGCAACAGGGCGGTCGCTGCGGCCAGCGCCCACTTGCCACGATTCAGTTTCATGCGGCTGCTCCCTGGGTTTGCGGAAGGTGCTGTCAGAGATGGACACCCTCCAGTCGATCGATCTCCAGCCTGGCGGCCGGAGGACTCACGTGCTGACTTCCGAAGAACACAGACCCGCTCCGGCCTGAGCTCTCCTGCTGCACCTCCGGGCTGATGTGGACGGCGGTCTGCATGCGTCATGGGAACACGGCTCGCCGAGAGCCGTGGCACTGCTCGGAAACTGCACGTCACCCTGTCGCGACCGCGGGATAGCGCGGGCGCAGGTATTGTCGACGTGACTGTCCGAAAATCAAATAGGACACAGCAGCACCGGGCTGGAGGGTGCTTACCTGTGTGCCCGAAACGTACCGGGGGGCCGGCGCCGCATTGAGCCAGCGGTGGGCCCAGTTATGCTTTGGGAGTGTCGAGTCGCTCGAATTGCGCTACGAGCGACTCATCTGGAACGCGCGACGCAATAGTATTGTGACGGGGGCAAGCAGTTGGCAAGATTCCTGTGCGGGCGGCTGCCCGCCGGATCCGCTGCGATGCTCAGCGGGAGTAGCGGCGAGCAGCCGGAAGCGCCCTTCAGCCGCCGAACAGGACGCGGACGAAGTGTCTCTTGCCGCGCTGGAGCAGCATGCTGGTGCCCGCGCGGGCGCGCACGCGAGCGGCCCGGTCGTTGACGCGTGCCTCATCGACCTGGACGGAGCCCTGCTCGAGGAGCCGCGCGGCTTCCGTGTTGGACGAGGCCAGGCCGGCGATGACGAGGAGGCCGGCGAGGAACACGGTGTCGCCGTCCGAGCGGAGGCGGTCGTCGCCGAGCACGACTTCGATCTCGGGCACGGTGTCGGGAGTGGCGTGCTCGCGGAAGATGCGGTCGAAGTGCGCCTCCGCCTTTGCGGCCTCATCCTCGCCGTGATAGGTGGCGACCACCCGGCGAGCGAGAGCGCGTTTGGCGCGGTAGGGATCGTTGGAGATCAGGGCGAGGGCCTGCTGGAGATCCGCGCCGTCGAGACCGCCGGCGAGGCGTGTCCATTCCTCCAGGAGCGAGTCGGGGGCCGACATGGTCTTGCCGAACTGCTCCGTCGGCGGCTCGGAGATGCCGATGTAGTTGTCGTAGGACTTCGACATCTTGAGCTCGCCATCGGTGCCGCGCAGGAGGGGCATGATGAGGCAGACCTGCGGCTCCTGGCCGTAGCGTTCCTGGACCGTGCGGCCGACGAGCAGGTTGAATTTCTGGTCCGTGCCGCCGAGCTCGACATCGGCATTCAGGGCTACGGAGTCGTAGGCCTGCATGAGCGGATACATGAACTCGAGGATCGAGATCGGCCGCTGCTGTGCGTAGCGCTTCGCGAAGTCATCGCGCTCGAGCATCCGTGCGACGGTGTAGGTGGCGGTGAGCTCGAGCAGCTTCGCGAGGTCGAGCGGAGCGAGCCAGCTCGAGTTGAACTCGACGCGCACCTTCGTGACATCGAGAATGCGGCCGACCTGCTCGGCGTAGGTGGCGGCGTTCGAGGATATCTCGGCAGGCGTCAGGCGCGGCCGCGTCTCGCTGCGGCCGCTCGGATCTCCCACGCGCGCCGTGTAGTCGCCGACGACGAAGATGACCTCGTGGCCCAGCTCCTGAAACGTACGCAGCTTGCGTATGGAGACCGCGTGACCGATGTGGAGGTCGGGCCGGGTCGGATCGAAGCCCTGCTTCACGCGCAGCGGCTCACCGGTGCCGCAGCTGCGCTCCAGCTTGCGCGCGAGCGCGTCTTCGGGGATGATCTCCAGCGCATCGCGCCGGATCGCATCCATCTGTTCGTTCACGGGTGCAAATTTCAGCATGGGCGCGAAGATAGAACGCGCGGCACAAAAGTGAAAGGCGGCTACGGTCGGCCGGGCTGAAGGCTAAGCGCGATGCGCGCCGCACCCAGGGCTGCATCGACCGGCCGTTCGCTGACGCGGATATCGGGCAGATGCTCGCGCAACGCTGTGACCACGTGATCGCGCAACGGACCGTCGGGTGCGAGCAGACCTCCGGCAAATGCGAATACCGGCGTGTCGGCTCCGGAGCGGCGCGCCGCCGTGCGCGCCATATGCACCAGGGCGGCAACGGCTCGCGCTCGTACTGACACGGCTGCGCTGTCGCCACGCTCCGCACAATCGAGCACCGCGGGCGCGAGCGCGGCGATCTGCGCTTTCGTGGCGGACGCCGTCCACGTGATGAGATCCTCCGGTGCACGCAGGTCGACCGCTGCTAGCAGCATGTCGGTAAGCGACGTTGCAGGCAGCCTGCCGTCGGCGGCATGCGCGATGGCGCGGAGGGCGTGCAGTGCGATGTCGTAGCCGCTGCCTTCATCGCCGAGCAACTGGCCCCACCCCCCCACGCGGAGCGTTTCGCCCTCGAATGTGCGCGCCCATGCGATCGACCCGGTGCCGGCCACGACGAGCACGCCGGCGCCGTCGGGGAACGCATCGGCCATTGCGGCCTCGGCGTCCCCCACGACAATCACAAGTGCTGCGAGGTTCTCGAGCGTGAGCGCGATACGCACGGCCTCGCGCTCGTGTGGACGGCCGGCCCCGGCCAGGCCGCAGCACAGCGCTGCGGCGGATGGCGCGCCCGTATCGGCCAGGACGGCGCGGACGAGCCCGGCGACCGCATCGGCCGCGCTGACGGGATCGCGCGGGTCCACGAGACCCGCCGGACCGACGCGCCGTGCCAGCTCCCTGCCCTGCTCGTCGACGGCCACTGCACGAGCGTGCGTGCCGCCGCCGTCGACGCCGACGTACGGCAGCGTGGTCATGCCGGCGCGCGGCTCCCGCGGATTGCGGCGCTCGCCGTGCCGACCGCAACGGTCAGCGTGGAGCCGATCAGGGCGAACCAGAGACCGTCTACGACGCGCGGCATGGCACCGAACTGCTGTGCTGCCCACAGCACGGCCATGAGAACGATGGCCGCCGCGATACCAATGACCGCATCCACCTGGTCCGCACGATCCGACATGATGGCGAGCAGGAAGCCGCCGAGAAGACCGCCGTACGTGAACGAGGCGATCTGGAGTGCAATCACGACGATCGGTGTGCCCGGCTGCACGAGCTGAAAGAGCAGCGCGCCGCCGATGAGAATGATGGCCCACATGATCGTGAAGGCGCGCCCCATCCGCATCAGCCGTTCCTCATCGCCTTCCGCTCCGGCGAGCGGGGCATACAGATCGTGCGTGGTCGCGGACGCGAGTGAGTTGAGGGATGAGGACACGGTCGACATCATCGCGGCGAGGATGCCGGCCACGATGAGCCCGGAGATGCCCGGCGGCAGACCCTCAACGATGAAGAGCGGGAAGATCTCGTCGGGCACGTCGAACGTGCGTCCGCCGTAGTATGCATACAGGCCGACACCGACGGCGAGGAACAGCGTGAACTGCGCGAATACGACGAGACCGCTGCCGATCAGCGCCTTGCGCGCACCCGGCAGATTGCCGGCGGCGAGCAGCCTCTGCACAATGAGATGGTCGACACCGTGCGAAGCCATGGACAGAAACGCGCCGCCGATCAGACCCGTGATCAGCCAGCGTCCGCTCGCAAACCCGCCCTCGAGATGGATGACACGGAACTTGTCGGCCGCCCGTGCGGTCTCCGCGATCTCACCCCAGCCGCCCGGAACCAGCTGCGTGAGCACATAGAGGGCTACGGCACCGCCGAAGATGTAGAGACCCATCTGCACGACGTCGATCCATATGACAGCACGCAGCCCGCCGTAGTACGTGTAAATGACGGTGACCACGCCTGCCAGCACGATGCTCTGCCAGTACGGGAGACCGGTGATCAGCGCGATGGGAATGGCCGCCGCGAACACGCGAACGCTGTCGGCGAATGCCCGCGTGACCATGAAGATCACGGATGTGAAGCGTCGCGCACCGAGGCCGAAACGCCGTTCGAGCAGTTGATAGGCTGTGACGAGCTCGCCGCTGAAGTAGCGCGGCAGCAGCAGCCATGCGATTGCGATGCGTCCTATCAGGTAACCGGCCGCGAGCTGGAGAAACCAGAAGTCGCTGGTATACGCCGTGGCCGGAATGCTGATGAACGTGAGTGCACTCGTTTCCGTCGCGACGACGGAGAAGCAAATGGCCCACCAGGGCAGCTCCCGGCCGGCCAGGAAGTAGTCGCGCGCGCCGCGCTGTGAGCCGCCGAGCCATGTGCCGAACGCCGTGACGCCCACGATGTAGGCGATGAGGACGACGATGTCCAGTCCGGTAAATGCGCTGTGCACGGTCAGTCGGGCCGCTGATTGATGATGTCGACTCGGCGTTCTACGGGCATGTCCCTGATGGCAGTCTGTACGATATCGGCTAGGTCGCGGCGGAGCTGGATGTGCCGCTGGTTGTCGCGTGTGGGATTGACGCGGTTGAGCAGCAGCACGATGAACACATCCCGCTCGGGATCGATCCAGATGCTGGGTCCGGTGAAGCCTGTATGGCCGTAAGCCGAAGACGTGAAGTACCTGCCGGCGGACCCTCCTTCCACGGGCGTGTCCCAGCCGAGTGCCCGGCTGCTGTGCTCGCTCTGCCGCCGTGTGAACTCGCTGATGGTCGCGGGGTCGACATAGCGCCGACCATCATAGTATCCACCGTTCAGCATCATCTGCGCGAACACAGCCATATCGCGTGCGGAAGAGAACAACCCCGCGTGGCCGGCAACGCCGCCGAGCGCGAACGCGTTCTCATCGTGCACCTGCCCCCAGATGTGACGGTTTCGGAACACGGTGTCCACCTCGGTCGGAGCGATGCGCGCGATGAGCGGATCCGGGATCGTGCGCGGGCCGCCGTCATCGCCGTCGAGGTCGAGCGTGCCGTAGGGCCACTGGAGGGGATTGAAACCCGTGTCGCGCATGCCGAGCGGCTGGAATACGCGCTCGCTCAGCAGCACGTCGAGCGGCCGGCCACTCACCTGCTCGATGATCAGACCGAGCAGGATGATGCCGAAGTCGCTGTACAGCGTACGTGTCCCCGGCTCGTACTCGAGGGACATGGCGGCGATGCGGCGGCGGTACTGTTCGCGGCCCTGGAGCTCGCGCCAGAGCGGACCATAGGCGGCCAGCCCGGAGTTGTGCAGCAGCAGGTTGCGCAGTGTGACGGCCTCCTTGGCGGGAGGCCCGCGCCATTCCGGTATGTGCTGCCTCACCGGGTCGTCGAGGGAGAGCAGGCCCTCGTCGACGAGCATCATGAGCGCAGTCGTCGTAGCGACGACCTTGGTCACCGATGCGAGATCGTATATGGAGGAGTCGGTGACCGATGCGAAGCCGCGGCGACGGTCGAGGTCACCGTATGCGCGGAGGAGAACGAGGCGGCCGTAACGTCCGATCGCAACGGCAGCACCCGGCGACGCTCCGCGCACGATGGCGGCTTCGATGATGCTGTCGACACGGTCGATGACGAAGCGGTCCAGACCCACGTTTTCGGGCGCCGCGTACGAGAGGCGACCCTCCAGCGCGGGCCGCTCGACGCGCGCGGTCGGCGTTGCGGGGAGTTCGATCGGGAGGCGACCGGTGATCGGAATGAGGCCGGCAATCGCGCGGGCGGCCGCGCGCTGCGCGAGCTCGCCGCGCGGCTGCCACGCGAGCAGGTAGGTGCCGGACCCCGGCAGTGCCGCGGGGCCATAGGGGTCACCGAAGGACGCGACCATCATTCGCTTCGCACGTGAGCGCATGCGCGACGCGAGCGACTCAGCGCCGGGCGGGACCGTGAGATGTCCCTGCCCGGAAATGGGCATGAGGAACGTGGCGAAGATGGCTGCGTCGGCCCGACCCGCTGCGGCGACAGCGCTGTCGCGCAGAGCCTCCGACGAGTTCTCATCGACGCGGATGAACGTGACGCCGCGCCCGTATATGCGGCTTAGCTCGGCGGCCAGCGCAGCGCCCGCGCGAACATCCATCGGTGCGGAGAACGCCACTACGGCCAGGCTGCGGATGCGCCGGGGATCCAGCGGCAGGATCCTGGCCGAGTCACGCACGAGCGTGAGCGAATGCTCCGCAATGTCTGCCGCTACGGTCTCGTGCTCCGGCGCGCCGACGATGTGGGTTACGGAATCGATCTGCACGGCCCGCTCGCGATGGAGTCCGAGCCGCGCCTTCGCGCGCAGGATGCGGGCGACCGAGCTGTCGACACGCGTATAGTGCACCCGGCCGGAACGGACGGCCGCTACGAGCGCGCGGTGTGCGAGCACGGGGTCCGGCGGTGACAGCACCACGTCGGCGCCCGCCTCGACGGCGCGGATGGCGATCTCGCCGGGCGAGTAGCCGGGCACATCGCGCAGCGCCCCCATCGTCATGGCATCCGTGATGACGAGACCGCGGAATCCGAGCCGGTTGCGCAGCAGCTCGCTGCCGATCTGCGGCGCGAGCGTCGCCGGGACTACAGCGCCATCCGTCAGCGAGGGCACCGCGATGTGACCGAGCATGATACTCGATACGCCCGCAGCGATCGCGGCACGGAACGGGTGGAGCTCACGCGCCTCGATCGTTTCGAGCGATGCCTCGATGACCGGCATCTCGACATGCGAGTCCACGTGCGTGTCACCATGACCCGGGAAATGCTTCGCGGTCGTGAGCACGCCACCCGCCGTAGCACCGCGTATGAACGCCGCGGCGAACTGCCCTACGGCGATCGGGTCGCTGCCGTAGCTGCGGATGTTGACGATGGGATTGTCCGGCGCGGTGTTGATGTCCACTACGGGGGCGAAGACCCAGTGTATGCCGACGGCGCGCGCTTCGCGCGCCGTGATGCGGCCGGCGAGCTCCGCCATGTGAACGTCGCCCGTGGCGCCAACGCCCATGTTGAAGGGGAACGCCGTCCCGCCTGCCGCCTCGATGCCGTAAGGCAGGTATGTGGGCCGCCAGAGCCGCATGCCGGCGCCCCACTCCAGGTCTGCGCCGAAGAGCAGCGGCAGGCGCGAGCGCAACTGCAGCTCGTTGAGTTTCGTTGCCACGTCCAGCGGTGATCCGATGCCGACGACGAAGCCGCCGACACGCGCCTCGTCGACGAGGCGCTCGATCTCCCGCATGGCCGGACCCCGGTGATTCTCGAAGCCGCCTTCCACGCGCAGCATGAGCATCTGACCGACGCGCTCCTCGAGCGACATGTCCGAGAGCGTGTTGTGAACCCATATCTCGTCGGGCAGATCCAGCGGTGCAGGCGGCAGCGGGAGCGGCGGCGGTGTCGGCGCGCCGGCACACGCGGCGAACAGCGTGCACACGGCCGCTGCCGTGACAAGCGGCCGGCCCGGCCGCGCCGGTCGCCGCATGGTCCTCACTTCGACGCGCTCACCGCGCCGATATCGATGCCATCGCCGACCTCATGATACGGCGGGATCGGTATCGGCAGGCGTCCCGTGATCGGTGCGCGTCCAAGGAGCGCTCGGGCGGCGGCACCCTGGGCCGGCTCCCACGGCGCCCAGGCGATCACGTACGTTCCGATCTGCGGGAACTGCTGGAGCACGTACGGATTGCCGAACGCGGTGATGATGGTCGGCCGGCGGCCGGCGATCGCGGTTATGGCATCGGCAACCCGTGGCGCTACGCCAATCCCTTCCTTTCCGGCCACCACCCGGATGAACGGCGAGAACAGGACGACATCAGCGCTGTCCGCCTGCGCCGTGATCGCCGCGAGATGATCGTCGTTCGCACCGCCCGTGATCGTGACCGAGCTGAGCTCCTCGATGCCGGTCGCGAGCGCACGCTGAAAGGAACGGCCGGCGACGGGATCATAGTCGTCCGTGTAGACGATGCTGAGCACGCGCCGCGCACGCAGCGGCAGCAGGCCGTCGCGATTACGCACGGCCGTGATGGAGCGCTCCGCCGCCTCGGCCGCCAACGCCAGGTGCGCGGACGTACCGACGACTTCCGGGATGCGGGCCACGTCCACCTGTGCGTTCGCATTCAGACCGAGCTGCTGCTTCGCCCGCAGGACGCGGAGTACGGACGCGTCGATGCGCGATGCCGTCAGGTCACCGCGCTGCACCGCATCAATGACAGCGTCCAGAACGACCGGCACGTCGTCCGGCATCATCTGGAGCAGGACATCGGCTCCCGCCTGGAGCGCGAGCACCGCCGACATCCCCGCGCCCCACCCTTCCACGATCGCGCCCATGTCGAGTGCATCCGTGTAGACGATGCCCTCGAAGCCGAGCTCGTCACGCAGCAGCCCGGAGAGCAGCCGGGGATTGAGGGTAGCGGGAATGCTGTCCCCCGTGAGCGCGGGGAACGCGATGTGAGCGCTCATGACGCCGGCCACGCCGGCGTCGAACGCAGCGCGGTACGGCGGCAGCTCGACGGTGTCGGCGCGCGCCTTGTCCACGGTGATGAACGGCAGGTGCACATGAGAGTCGGTGCCCGTATCGCCGTGACCGGGAAAATGCTTGGCCGTGGCGAGCATGCCGTGGTCCTGGATACCGCGCACATGGGCAGTTCCCAGGCGCGCGACCAGCGCGGCATCAGCGCCGTAGCTCCGCGTGTTGATGATCGGGTTGGACGGATTGTTGTTCACGTCGACGACCGGCGAGAACGTCACGTGCACTCCCGCGGCACGACCCTCCAGCGCCGTGATGCGCCCGAGCTCGTAGGCGAAACGCTCCTCGCGGGACGCGCCCAGACCCATGAGTGGCGGGAATCGCGTTCCGCCCCCATTCTCAAGACCGTAAGGCAGGATGGTGCCGGCGTTCAGGACCTGGCCGGGCCCGTGCTCCATGTCGGCGGTGATCAGGAGCGGCACCTCGGCCATGGCCTGGAGCATGTTGAGCTTCACGGCCATTTCGAGCGGCGGGCCGACCGTGACGATGACGCCACCAATGCCCAGATCGCGAACCCAGCCGGTGATGCGGTCGTAGGATCCGGTGCCGACCGGGAGGTATTCGCCGCCGATGCGGGGCATCAGGAGCTGGCCGACCTTCTGTCGGAGCGTCATGCCGCGCAGCGTGCGCTCAGCCCAGTCCCCCGGGGCAGGCGCGGTGGCCGCCGCCGGAACCACACCGGCGTCCGTCGGCTGATTCATGGCAGTTGCGGAGGCGCAGGCCGCGAGAAGGGCCGTGCAGGCCAGCGGGCCGAGGTAGCGACGTGACAGTTCAAACCCCATTCCAGGACCTCTTAATGATGCCGGCGGGAAAGACCGAAGTTACGGGAGCGGCCGCAACACGGCAACGCGCAACAATCCTCATCGCCATCGCAACCGCGAGCCTGTGTGCCTGCGCACCCGGCCCGGAGCCCGCCCCGCCTGGGGACGCCGCGGAACCCGGCGTGGTCCTGACCGGCCTGGACGTCGTGCTGCGCGACGGCGGAGGCCCGCTCGCCGGCAAACGCGTGGGCCTCATCACGAATCACACGGGCATCGACCGCAACGGCGATTTCGGCGTCGACCTGCTTCACGCCGCACCCGAGCTCGAGCTGGTGGCGCTGTTCAGCCCGGAGCATTCGATCACCGGCGCGGTGGACGCGGGCGAGAGCGTGGACAGTGGCATCTATGGCGATACGGGAATCCCGATCCACTCCCTCTATGGCGAGATCCGCAAGCCCACGCCGGAAATGCTCGAGGGCATCGACGTCCTCGTCTTCGACATCCAGGACATCGGCACGCGTTACTACACCTATGTCTGGACGATGGCCCTGGCCATGCAGGCGGCCGCGGAGAACGACATCGAGTTCCTGGTGCTCGACCGGCCCAACCCCATCGGCGGTGAGCTGTTCCACGGCAACATCCAGGATTCGACGCAGCTCACGTTCGTGGGCCTCTACCCGGTGCCGATGCGCCACGGCTTCACGCCAGGCGAGCTGGCCTCGTTCCTGAACGGCGAGCATGGCATTGGGGCTCGCCTTACGGTCGTACAGCTGGAGAACTGGAACCGTTCCGACTGGTTCGACGACACCGGCCTGCCGTGGCTGCCACCGTCACCGAACATGCCGAGCGTCGAGAGTGCCACGCACTACGCCGGCACGTGCCTCTTCGAGGGTACCAACGTATCCGTGGGACGTGGAACGGACGCGGCGTTCGCGCAGATCGGAGCACCGTGGATCGATGCCGACTCGCTCAGCGCACGCCTTGCCCGCCACAACCTCCCCGGTGTGCGTTTCGAGCCTGTCACGTTTACGCCCTCATCGCCCGGTGACGGGAAATTCGGCGGCACACCCGTACAGGGCGTGCGCCTCGTGACGACGGATCGAACGGTCCATGACCCTGCACGCGCCGGCATGGCGGCGCTGGTCGAGATCCACTCGATGTACGGCGACACACTTACGTTCAGAAACGCTCATTTCGACCGGCTGGCGGGCACGACGCGTGTGCGCACGATGATCGAGGAGGGAGCGTCTGTCGATGAGATAACGGCGCCCTGGCCGTCACAGCTGAGCTCATTCGCGGCGGTGCGCGGCCGTTACCTGCTCTACCGCTGACGGAGACGTGACGATGCGACGCCGCTCCACAACTCTGTTCCTGCTGACCACCCTCGCCATTGCGGGATGCACACCGTCCGCGCCGGCAGCCACAGCCGTGCCGCGCGGAGGGGTGCTTCCGGCGCAGGCATTCGCAACGGATCTGGTCCCTCTCGAGGAAGCGATCCGGGCTCGTATCGCGAACGAGACGGGTGAATACGGTGTCGCGGTGATCGACATCGAGACCGGCCGCACGGGCGGTGTGAATGAACGGGTAGTGATGCATGCCGCCAGCACGATGAAGGTACCGGTTCTGCTCGAGCTGTATCGTCGTGCGGCAGAGGGCCGGTTGCAGCTGGATGAGACAATGACCGTGACTGCGACGTTCCGCAGCATTGCCGATACGTCGCACTACACGCTGTCGAGCGAAGACGACAGCGAGCACACGCTGTACGACCGGATCGGTGAGCGCGTGTCGTTCCGGGAACTGGCGCGGCTCATGACCGTGCGGTCATCGAACCTGGCAACGAACATTCTGATCGATACGCTCGTCGCGACAACGATCCAGGAGACCACGAACCGGGTCGGCGCGCACGGCATGCGCGTGCTGCGGGGAGTGGAGGACACTCCCGCGTTCAATGCCGGCATGAACAACAACACGACTGCGCTCGGGCTGGCGCGGGTCCTGGCCTCGATTGCACGGTGTGATGTGCTGCCGCGAGCGCAGTGCGATGAGGTCATCGATGTGCTCGCCGCCCAGGAGTTCAACGAGATGATCCCGGCCGGGCTGCCGCCCGGTACACGGGTCGCACACAAGACGGGCTCCATCACCGGGATCCAGCATGACGGGGCCATCATCATGCCGGACGGGAGTGCGCCGTACGTGCTGGTGGTACTGTCGCGCGGCGGAGCGGACACCACGGCCGTCCGTAACGTGGCCGCCGACATCGCGCGGCTCAGCTGGCAAATGCTCGGACCCGAGGGTACGCTCCGGCCGCGCTGGTCGGCGTCGACCGCGGAGCTGGTGGCGCTTCATCAGCGCGTACGCGTACCCGCGTTCCCCGCGCCGGAGCTCGGCTATGACGAGCTATGGGGCGCGCTCGCGCCGATCGCCGACGGCGCGCCAGGTATCGAGCGCGAAGTGACGGGAAGGTCTGCCTCCGGCCGGCCGCTCTACCTGCTTCGCGCCGGTACCGGCCCGACCCGTGTGCTGTTCTGGTCGCAGATGCATGGTGACGAGACTACCGCCAGCCGCTCGCTGACCGACCTGTTCAGCTACATCGCGACCAGCCCGAACGAGGCGCGCGTGCAGCGCTGGCTGGAGCGGCTCACGATCCTCGCCGTACCGATGCTGAATCCGGACGGCGCGGATGCACATCGGCGCCGGAGCGCGTTCGGTATCGACATCAACCGCGACGCGCGCGTGCTGTCGACGCCGGAGGGACGCGCCCTCAAGCAGGTGCAGGAGCAATATCGTCCACAGTTCGGCTTCAACCTGCATGACCAGAACCCGCGCTCGCGCGTCGGCTCGTCGAGCCGCATGGCTGCAATAGCACTGCTCGCGCCCGCGCCCGACGACGATGCGACACCCACGCCTGGTTTCGTGCGCGCACGTCACCTCACGGCGCACCTGGCGACGGTGCTGGCGCCGCTGCTCGGCCAGCACCTCACGCGGTATGATGACACGTACAACGCGCGCGCATTCGGCGATGGCATGCAGAGCTGGGGGGTCAGCACAGTGCTGATCGAGTCCGGCTCGTGGCGGGGCGACGAGCCCAAGCACTACCTGCGCACGGCCAACTTCGTCGCCATGGCGGCGGCGCTCGATGCGATCGCCGAGGGCTCGTACATGAGCAGCGACGTATCACGCTACACCGACCTCCCTGAGAACGGCCGAGCGGTGAACGACCTCGTCATCCGCGACGGCAGCATTGTCCTGCCCGGCATGCAGCCGTATCGCGCTGACATTGGCATCAATGGCCGCTCCGTCGGAGGGCCTGCCGGGACGGAGATCGTCGAGATCGGCGACCTCCAGGGCGTGGAGTCGCGGGACACGATCGACGCCACGGGACTCTTCATCCACCCGGAGACGCCGAACGGCGTGCCATCCCTCCAGCCGGGCATGCCACCGGTATTCCGGCTGCGGCGGTCCGCCGACCCGTCCAGTGAAATAGTCTGGGAGATCGTGGGGCTGCGGGCGCGGCGGATGATGGTCAGATAGGCGTCCGGGGACGTCTGCGACTACCCCTCCAGCAGCGCCGGGACCGTCGTCTCGAAAGCGGATGGATGGATCAACACCGCGCCATCATCGGGAAGGCGCAGCTCGACCGGCCGATCGCGGATGGCGCGGCGGAAGCCCTTCCCTTCGAGGACGCGATGCACGTATACCCGTCTGCCCACCACCATGACGACGCAGAGCACGGGCACCGCGACAAGCAGTCCGACCAGGTGCAGCAGGTTCGCCATGATGAGTACGGCGAGGATGCTGAGTACGGGCGGCAGGTGCACCTGTCGTTCCATGATCATCGGCGCCACGACATTCGCCTCGAAGGCGTGCACGCCGACGCCCAGCATTACCACCCAGAACGCCTGCATCAGGCCGCCCGTGCCGAGCACGAAGATGGCCGGGAGCAGTGTCGAGAAGAGGGTGCCGAAGAACGGCACGATCGCCACTGCGCCGGTGAATACGCCGAACGCGAGGGCATAGGGAACGCGGAGCAGCTCGAGACCGATCCAGGTGAATACGCCGAGCACGATCATGGCGAGGATCTGACCGACGATCCAGGCCCTGAGCGTGCGGCCGAGATCGCCGAGGATGTCGCGCACCAGCTCACGATGGACCGGCGGGGCGAGAAGAATGAAGCCCTCGCGGTACAGTGCGGGCCGCAGCGCGAGGTACATGCCCATTACGAGCACGCTGATGAAATGGATGGCGAACGTGATACCGCTGAAGATGTACGGCACGACGCCGCGGAAGTAGCCGCCGATCTGCGAGACGACCGCTCCCGTGTAGCTCTCGCCCGGCTCGAGGGTGCCGAGCAGCTGCTCCCAGAACGGGGACTCGCGCGCCAGCTCGAGCAGCTGCGCCTCCCAGCCGGCCATGAGGATGGGCATGGCCTCGATGAGACCCTGCGTCTGCTCGACGACGGGAGGAACGATGAGCCAGATGACGCCTGTCGTGCCGGCGAGCGTGAGCAGCACGGCGATGAGAAGGCCGGCCGGGCGCGGCATGGCCAGCCTTCTCTGGAGTGAATCCGTGATGGCGCTGAGATAGATCGAAAACAGGATCGCAATGAAGAAGAGGAGCAGGACCTCGGCGACCCTGTGGAGGAACAGCAGCAGGAGCACGGCGAAGATCGCCGCGATGAGAACTGCGTATGGCCGACGATTCATCGTGCTCTGCTGATGCTTACTGGCGGATCAGGCTTCTTCCTCGATCTCCGCATCGCGCACGAGCGCATCCTCGTGCTCGCCGGCGCCCAGCCGCTTTGCAGCATTGTCGGACGAACCGGCCGGCAGCTTCAGACCCATCTTCTGCTTCAGCTCGAGGAGCCTGAACTCCACCGACTGGTCGGCCGGCTTCAGTCGCTGGAACTCCTGTTCCAGGGTATCGCCCGACAGCGACTCCGACACCTCGGCCGCCGCGAGTGCGCGCCGCTCCGACTCCTCGATCTTGTCAGCCATGCGCTCGAACGTCTCGAACGCGGACTGGTCGTTGAGCCCGGCCATCGTCTCGTGGATGCGCTTCTGCGCCTGCGCACGCTTCTGCTTGGCGACGAGCAGGTTCTTCTTGCGCTTCGCCTCCTCGATCTTGTCGTTGAGCGCGCGCAGCGAGTCCTTCAGCCGCTCCGTCTCCTCCGAGTGCCGGCGCCACGTCTCTTCCAGCGAGAGAGCCCGCTCCATGTGCTCCTGCTGGCGCAGCAGCGCCTGCTTCGCCAGGTCGTCACGACCCTCCCCCACCGCCAGCATCGCGCGGTGCTCCCAGTCGTGCGCCGATTTCTGCTCCGTCTCCACCTGTGAGCGCAGCTTCCGCTCGTCAGCAATCGCGACGGCGACTTCCTGCTTCGCCTTCGCGAGCTGCTCACGCATGTCGATGAGAACCTGGTTCAGCATCTTCTCCGGGTTCTCCGCACGCGCGATCGCATCATTGATGTTCGAACGCAGCAGCGTCGAGAGCTTCTGAAAAATTCCCATTGGC
>DATHUY010000088.1 GCA_035461765.1 Longimicrobiales bacterium | reverse complement strand
TGATGCCAATGCGGTGCGCGCGACCGATGCGCGGGTGCAGCGCATTCAGCAGATCGTGGAATCCCGCGCGCTGGTTTTCCACGACGCTGATGACGCGTGCAAGCGCGGCTCGACGTCCGGCATCGAAGTCGTGGAGCAGCTTTTCGTGCATGCTACGCCGTCCCCAGCGCACGATAGTCCGACATGGCCGCTTCGATCACACGCGTTGCATGATAGAGCCCGTATACGTTCTGCACGGTGATCTGGAGGTCGGCTCCCGGGATGAGCTTGTACGTCGAGAAATAATGCTCGAGCCGCTCGACGAGAATCGTAGGCAATGCAGCAAGATCCGTCACGTGGTTCCACACGTAGTCGCCCTCCAGGACCGCGACGATCTTGTCGTCCGCCTCGCCCCGGTCCAGCAGCTGGATCCCGCCGACCACGCGGGCAGGCACGATGACCTCCGCGCGGGCGATCGGGCGCTCACTGATCACGCAGATGTCGAGCGGGTCGCCATCGCCGCGCTGTGCGCCGGGACAAAGCGCGGCCGTGAGCTCACCGCAGTACGTCCGCGGTATGAACCCGTACAGGGCGGGCGGCTGCGAGGACGTGCGCTGCGGCCGGTCCACGCGCAGGTAGCCGGAGTTCTTGTCGACCTCGTACTTGATCAGATCGAACGGCGTGATCTCGATGTAGGCATTCACGTTGACGGGCGGGTCGCGGCCGATGTCGAGACCGTGCCATGGATGCGGGCGCCACTGCGAGAACTCGGAGTCCTTCATGTCACCTGGTGTCATTCGATTGCCGGTGCTGTCTGCCCATGCCGCGTGCGTGCCGCAGCGGATTCTCCAGCAGGTGGGTGGGCAGAAACAGTACGATGAGAAACATGACGAGCGCCGTGCCCAGTCCGCCGGCGAGCAGCCACAGGCTGCGCACGGATATGAACGTGATGGCGGTGATCAGCGCGATCGTGAGCGCGAAGATGCTGAGCAGGATCCTGCGCACCTGGAGCGCTGCGAACCGCTCCGCCTGGAGCAGGTCGCGGGGATGGATGCGCACGCGGAACTCCTCGCGCTCCGCGCGCGTGATCAGCTGGCGCACGGCCAGGAATCCGGCACGCGCATCGTCGACGATGGAACGCGCGTACTCCTTCGGCTCGCGCGCCGTCGCCTGGAGCAGCGTCGTCTTCATGCGGAGCACGACGGGCCGTACGGTCTCGAGCCCGTTGAACGCGGGGTCATAGCGGAAGCCGATCCCCTCGAGCAGTGCCGACGCGCGGAACAGATACACGAGCTCGCGCGGCAGCATGAGCGGCCACGTATAGAACGTGTCCATGATGTCGCGGATCATCTCCTGGACGCGCTTGACGCCGACCTCCCGCACGCGTGCGACCACGACCAGGATCTCTGCCGCTGCGTCGCGGATCTCCGCCCGGGATATGGCGGGATCGATCATGCCCAGCTCGTACATGCCGCTGATCATGGCATCAATGTCGTCGCGGCCGGCGGCGAGGGCGACGCGCAGTATCCCCTCGCGCGTCGATCGCGCGAGCTGGAACGCCATGCCCCAGTCCAGCAGCACGATCGTGCCGTCCTCCTGCACGAGTATGTTGCCCGGGTGCGGGTCCGCGTGGACGAATCCCTCGACGAGCAGCATGCGCAGATAGATCTCCGTCAGCGTCTGCATCATCTCGCGGAAATCGAGCTGCCCCGATTCGAACCTGTGGGCGAGCCGGTCGACCTTGTCGCCATCGACCCATTCCATGACCAGCACACGGCGGCGCGTCAGAGCATCGTGAATCCGCGGCGCGCGCACCCGCCTGTCGTCGCCGAACTGGCTGCGGAATTGCGCCACGTGACGGGCTTCCTCGCGAAAGTCCATTTCCTCCGCCACGCGGACGCTGAATTCCCTGACGACGTTCGTCAGTGCACGTATGTGGTGGTTCGGGAAGAGTACGTTGAGCACGAGCAGTACGCGGAACGACACCTCGAGGTCGAGAGCGATGAGCTCTTCGACGCCGGGACGCAGCACCTTGATCGCGACTACCTCATCACC
Source organism: Longimicrobiales bacterium (assembly GCA_035461765.1). GTDB lineage: Bacteria > Gemmatimonadota > Gemmatimonadetes > Longimicrobiales > RSA9 > SH-MAG3. The sequence goes on along the minus strand of DATHUY010000088.1, from coordinate 716 downwards.
CAGGCGCGCGCGGTGCACCTGCCCGAGGCTCGCGGCGGCTACGGGCTCCGGCTCGAGATCCGCGAACACCTCACCGACCGGGCGGCCCAGCTCCGATTCGATCACGCGGCAGATGTCCTCGAACGAATCCGGAGGGACCTGGTCCTGGAGGCGACTGATGCTGCCGAGGTACGGCTCGGGCAGGATGTCGGCACGGGCGCTGAATACCTGCGCCAGCTTGATGAACGTGGGGCCGAGCCCGGCGATGACAGTGGTGAGGCGCTCCGCACGACGGACGTGATGTTCGGCTGTGCGACGGGCCGGGCTGCCGAACAGGAGCCAGCGGCGACGGTCGCGAACGAACGCGATCACGAACGGCAGCAGGCGCCCGATAACGGTGAATCCCCGGCGCCAGCGCGTCATGCGCCGCCTGTACCGGGCAGGCCGCCGGCTGTGGAGACGGCGCCCCGATCCTGCGGACCCTGGGCGGACACCGCGCCGGCAGACCCACGCATACCCTCGGGCGATACGGCACCGGCGGAGAGGATGTACGTGAACGCCTCATCGATCGTCATGTCCACTTCCCGAATCAGGTCCATGGGCACGATGATGAGAAAGCCGGTGGTCGGGTTCGGCGTCGTCGGCACGAACACGCTCACTGAGCCCGGCACATGGTGGCGAATGGCGCGCGGCGCATCGGCGGAGAGGAACCCGATCGCCCAGCGACCCGGGGAGGG
>DATHUY010000087.1 GCA_035461765.1 Longimicrobiales bacterium | reverse complement strand
CGGCAACGGCCTCCGTTCGCACCAGGAGGCCACCACATAGAAAAAGGTCAGTACGCCGGTTGGGGCGCACCGACCTCCTCAGCTATTCCAATTTAGCTATTTCCCGCGATAAATCAAGGCGTCATCGCCGCCGCGGGCAGGAGCGAGATCCGCCCGCTCTGACGGCTTCACCCTCCGGGCGCCAGCTCGAGACGGTGGCTCGTGCGCGCCGCCACAGCCTCGCTGGTATAGAGCAGCGGAAAGAACTGACCGTTGCCCCAGAGCGGAAGCAGATTGCCGTAAAACGGACTTCCCGGCTGTCCGGACTGGCCCGGCGCACTGGTGACGCGGGAATTGTCGAGGTCCGCGAAATCGATCACTTCGCGGAACGTCGCACCGGTGGCCGCGATGGTACCGCCGCCCCCGTTCCGCTCTACCGCCGGCAGATCGTACGCGGCCACGAGCCAGTGGGGGAACTCGCTGCGATGGATGCGGCCCCAGCGCCACTGCGACCGGTCCATCCCCTGCCGCTCGTGCATGGTCTCAACTGCGGCCTCGAGGGCCGCCTCGGACAGCTCGCTGCGACGCGTAGCGGAGACGTCTGCTGCGCGGGCGTCGTCGTCCAGATTGCGGAGCCAGTAGCTGTGGATAGCCGCCTCGGGACTCGAGCGATGATACGAGCCGTCCCAGCTCGCGATCTGAGCGCGCGCCCACTCGACCTCCGGATCGTTCGCGCGCCAGCCCTCGAACAGCGGGCGGTCGGCAGCGATCCAGGGGTATACGACATCGTTGGCCATGCGCTCGAAATCGTCCGCCGTGAGCCGGCTGGCGTTCGCGAACATCTGCTCGATGCGATCCATGCGGGCACTGGGGCCGCGCGGGAACATGATCGGCGGATGATATCCCGCGGGCTGGATGTCGTTGTTGGCGGTGCCGATCCAGCCCCTCCCCGGATTGAGTTCCTGCGGCAGCTCGGTATGGCTGCGGAAGCCGGTCCATTCGAATCGGCCCGTCCCCGGCACGGGCAGGCGGCCGTACCAGCCGTCGGTGCGGCGCGGCGAGAGCGCGGCGGCGAGCCACGCGATATTACCTTCGACATCGCCGCACATCATGTTCTCGCTCGGTGCATGGTAGTACGCCATGACATCGAGGAACTGGCGGCAATCGTTCACCTCCGCGAGCCGCAGCGCCGCCAGGTAGCCGGCGGTGCCGGGCTCGCTGCTCGTCGAGCGAATCGCGTATGCGACGTGATTCGTCGAATCCACATGAAAGATGGGGCCGTGCCGGCTGAAGCGATGCTCCACGATCCGCGGTGACTCGCCTCGGACGGGGATCGTATCGACGACGACGCGCAGTGCGTACCATTCGCCGCGCCAGCGAGCCTGATTCAGGTCGGCGGGGTTGAGCTGCTCGACGAAGACATCCGCCTGATCGGTGCCGACGATCGTGAGGCCCCACCCCACGCGACCGTTGTGGCCGATGGCGACGCCCGGGATCGCCGGCTCGGTCGCGCCGATCACGCTGTACCCCGGCGCGTTCAGATGCACCAGATAGCGCAGCGACGGATTGGTCACACCGCGATGCGGATCGTTGGCGAGAAGCACCTTCCCGCTCGCGGTAAGCCGACCGCTCGCCACCCAGTTGTTGCTGCCCGGCGAATTCTCCTGCGCGCCCCGGTTCTCGGAGGGCAGCGCATCCGCCCATTCCCGATACTGCGGCAGCAGCGGCGGTCGCGGAAACCCGCCACGTAAGTGCTGAAGCGCCTCTATGGCCGCCTCGGGAATGATCGAGACATCCAGCCCGTCCGGGACGGTCAGGTCGATCCACGCTGCGCGGCCCGGCGCTTCCGCGGCGTTGACGCGCTCCAGCCCGTCGCGCGCGATGCGCCGCGCCAGCGCCAGGTCAGCGCGCGCGGCGCTGATCGGCAGCGCCGTCGCCACACGTCCCGTCGAGGCCTGCGCCGTCCAGCGCAGCGGCCGCAGGCCAGTCAGCTTGTACTCCACCGGCAGGTTGTCGCCGATCTGATCGATCCAGGCGTTCACGCCTGCCGCGAACGCCTCGAAGATCGCTCGCCCCTCCGGATGGTAACTCGCGAACTCTTCTTCCCACGGGCCGCGATACATGAGCAGCCGCGCCAGCCTGTCATGCTCGAATGCATCCGGACCGAGAATCTCCGCCAGTCGACCCTCGTTCGTGCGACGCCACATGTCGATCTGCCACAATCGATCCTGCGCCTGCACATACCCCTGCGCGAAAAACATGTCCGGCCGGTTCTGCGCGTAGATGTGCGGGATGCCCCAGCGGTCCCGCTGGACCTGGACCTCCGCACGCAGGCCGGGCACCGCGAGCGTCCCGTCGATCTGCGCCAGCGACTCCCTTGCCAGCCGATCGAACTCGTTCCCGCTCCGATATGCACCCGCCGTCACCGCGACGACGATGCCAGCGGCGATCAGTACGCTGCCCCGACGGGCGACCCGGTTCGACATCGACTTTTCCTGTGATCGGTGGATGGCGGCGCGGACCGAGCGCCGGGCGCCGACCGTGTGGTTGGCAACCTACCGATCAGCTGCCGTCGTCAAAAGCCGTCCCGCAATTCCGCTTCGCGACGCTGCATCTCCAGGCTCAGCGCATCCCAGTCCGCATCCGGACTGCTGATCCATTTCTGCACCGCGCCCATGAGACCGCGCATTACGACCAGCGCATGCTCATCTTCCCAGCCGTTCTGCGTCAGGCGGTTCGACGCCGCCTGATAGGCATCGTGCGCTGCCTCCGAGAGCAGCTGATCGCGACCTACCGACTGCGCGGCCGCCCGCTCGCCGCGCCGCCGGAATTCCTCAATGTAGACCTGCCACGCCTCCATCCGTCCCTCCGTTCCGTGTGGCGGACGAGAGGAGCAATTCCCTCGCCACGGCCGGGCCGGCCACCGTTGCCTTCACGGAGCGGGGCGTCCTATAATGCGCGATACACCCACAATGCGCTCCGGGCGCCGCCGCCCGCCAATTCGTCCCCTGCTACTCAGCCGGAGAACTCCCATGCCCCATCGTTTCCCGCGCCCCGCTTCCGCTCTGCCTGTGTTGCTGCTCCTGGCCGGCTTTGCCGCCGCGCCGGTGCACGGACAGGGTCCTCGTGCAGACAGCTCGGCCGCAGGCACGGCGAAGAACCCGATGCAGAACGGGCTGCCGCTCGAGCCGACCCGGTCGCTCACATACACCGCCTCCGAAGGCTCGTGGATGTCCGTGGACGTGTCGCCGGACGGCAGTACGCTGGTATTCGATCTGCTCGGCGACATCTATACGATGCCAGTGACGGGTGGTACCGCCACGCCGCTGACGACAGGCATGGCCCTCGACGCGCAGCCGCGCTTCAGCCCCGACGGAACCAGGATCGTGTTCACGTCGGACCGCAGCGGCGGCGAAGGCGTCTGGACGATGTCGCTGGACGGTAGCGACACTACGCAGATCTCGCGCGGCAAGACGGACAAGTACGACTCGCCGGAGTGGACGCCCGACGGCAAGTACATCGTCGTCACGCGCGGCATGAACCTGCACATGTACCATGTGGATGGCGGTGCCGGTGCGCGACTGATCCGGGCGCCGGCAGCGGGGTCCGGCGGGCCGGGCGGCGGCTCGTCCAACCAGCGGTTCATGGGCGCCGCAATATCTCCCGATGGACGGTATGTGTGGGCAGCACGCCGTACGGGCCAGTGGATGTACAATACGCCGCTGCCCGATTACCAGCTGGTCGCCTACGACCGGGAGACCGGCGAGACGATGACGCGGACGTCGCGCACGGGCTCGGCATTCCGGCCGACACTCTCGCCGGATGGCAACTGGCTCGTCTACGGGACCCGCTACGCCGCACAGACCGGTCTCCGCATCCGTGACCTGCGCACGGGCACGGAGCGCTGGCTCGCCTACCCGGTACAGCGCGACGACCAGGAGTCCCGCGCCACGCTCGACGTGTACCCGGGCATGTCGTTCACGCCCGACTCGAGGAACCTGATCGCGTTTTACGGCGGCGGCATCTGGAGCATTCCCGTCGACGGCTCCGCGCCACGCCGGATCCCGTTCCAGGCCCCCGTCAACCAGGCGCTCGGGCCGGCCGTCCACTTTGATTATCGCGTCGAGGACTCGCCGACGTTCACCGTGCGCCAGATCCGCGACGCAGTGCCATCGCCGGACGGGCGCCGAATCGCGTTCGTCGCGCTCGACCGGCTCTACATCATGGAGTACCCCGGCGGCACGCCACTGCGCGTGACGGATGACAATGTCGTCGAGTTCGCACCCGCGTGGTCGCCCGACGGTCGCTGGCTCACGTACGTCACGTGGTCCGACGAGACGGGCGAGGGCCACGTGCAGCGCGTCCGCTCGTCCGCCGGCGCGCGCGCGCAGCGCGTCAGCAATGCGCCCGCACTCTATGAGGATCCCGTATTCTCGCCGGACGGCTCGCGCATCGTCGTGACACGGTCATCGGCGGAGTCCTACATCGATGCGACCACGCGCGGCGCCTCCGAGTTCGTCTGGTTCCCGGCGGGCGGCGGCAGTGCAACGTTCATGACGACGACCAACGGCTTCAGCGGGCCCCACTTCCGCAGCGACTCGCCCGAGCGCATCTACGTTCACGGGCGCGGCCGTCTGGCGACGATGCGCTGGGATGGTACTGACGTGCGCGACGTGGTGAGTGTCCGCGGACCGTCGGCGCCGGGCGGTGGCAGCGGCAGCAGCGCGTCCATCATCCGCATGGCCCCGACCGGGGACCAGGCGCTGGCGCAGGTCAACAACGACATATGGATCGTGACCGTGCCCGTGATCGGCGGCGAAGCGCCCGAAATCACGGTCGGGAACAGCCCACAGTTCCCGGCACGCAAGCTGACGGACATCGGCGGCCAGTTCCCGACGTGGAGCGCCGATGGCACGAAGGTCCATTACTCGATCGGCAATGCACATGTCGTCTACGACCTGACTCGCGCCAGGGCGTTCGATGACAGCGTCGCGGCTGCGCGACGCGCACGCGGCGAGGCGCCGGACACGGCCGCCCGGGACACGGCCGCCGCAGACTCGACAGCCGCTGACTCCGCACAGGCCGCCCCGTCACGCAGCGGCCGCTCACGCGATACGCCACGATTCCAGCCGGAGGAGGCGCGGATCACGATCACGGCGTCGCGTGACCTGCCGGAAGGCACGGCGGTGCTGCGCGGCGGCCGCGTGATCACCATGCGCGGTGATGAGATCATCGAGGATGGTGACATCGTCGTCCGCAACAACCGCATCATCGCTGTGGGTCCGCGTGGACAGGTCGACGTGCCCGCTGACGCGCGCATCATCGATGTGGCCGGCCGCACCATCGTGCCGGGCTTCGTCGATACGCACGCGCACCTGCGGGCGCGCGGCGTGCACCGCGAGGAGCACTGGGCGTACGCCGCCAACCTCGCCTATGGCGTCACGACCACGCGCGATCCGCAGACGGGCACGACCGACGTGCTGTCGTATGAGGACATGGTCAAGAAGGGCGATGTCCTGGGGCCGCGCATCTACTCGACCGGCCCGGGCGTGTTCAGCTCCGAGCGCATCGAGGATCTGGAGCACGCACGTCGCGTGATGCGGCGCTACGCGGACTACTACGACACG
>DATHUY010000086.1 GCA_035461765.1 Longimicrobiales bacterium | reverse complement strand
GGTGGTCGCGAGTTCCTGGCGCCGCATGCGCTGGCGACGCTGGGGATGGAGGATCCGCTGCTGGGCTGGCTTGCCGATGTCGGGATTGCGACGTGCGGGGAGCTGGCGTCGATCGAGGGCGAGGCGGTGGAGGTGCGGTTCGGTGCGGCTGCGGTCGACTGGTGGCGGCTCGCGCGCGGAGATGACGAACGGCGGCTGTTCGCGCCCGTGCCGCCGGAGCAGCCGAATGCGTCGGTCGACTTCATCGACTACGTCGTGACGGACCCGGAGCGGCTGATCTTCACGACGAACGCGCTGCTCGGCGGGGTGTGTGAGCAGATGCGGGAGCGCGGCGCGCACGCGCGACGACTGCGGCTGCGACTGCCGCTCGCCAACGGGTCCGTGTGGGAGCGCACGATGAAGACGGCGCGACCCACGGCGGACCGTGCGGCGTGGCTGCGGCTGGCGCGGGCACTGCTCGAGAAGCTGACCGTTCCCGATTCCGTGACGGGTGTGTCGGTCCAGGTCGAGGCGACGGAGGAGGCGGCGGCGACGCAGGGCGATCTGTTCGATGCCGGTTTCGCGACGGAGAGTGCCGTGGAGACGGCGGTCGCACGACTGCTGGAGGATCAGGGCGGAGTCCTGCGCGAGCCGGTCGTGAGTGCGCACCCGCTCGTCGAGCAGCGCAGCGATTCCCGTCCGCTGGAGATGCGTGAGGTGCTGCAGCCCGGTGCGGTTGTGCCGGCGAAGCGACGCTCGCGCGGTGCCCGTTCACGATCCGCGCTCGTCGGTACTGCCGCTGCGGAGCCGGGTAGCGCGATCGCGCCCGGCGAACCGGTCGGTCTCACGCTGCAGCTGCTGTCCGAGCCGCGCACCGTGACCGTCGAAACCGTGAAGCGGCGTGATCACGTGGCGCCCGTCCGTTACCGCGATGGCACCTGGCACGCCATCGTGCACGCCGCCGGCCCCGACCGCGTGTCCGGCGGGCAATGGGATGCGACGTACGCGCGCGAGTACTTTCGTGCCGTCACGTCCGAGGGAACGCTCGTCTGGCTGTTCCGCGATGCCGGCCGCGATCGCTGGTACCTGCACGGCTGGTGGGACTAGCTATTCCGTCGCCTTGCCTCCGCCACCGCCGCGATTCACAACCACGCTCTTCACGTTTACGAACTCGCGTATGCCGATGCGGCCAAGCTCGCGGCCGTAACCGGATCGCCTGACGCCTCCAAACGGCAGACGTGGATCGGAGGCGACCATGCCATTGATGAACACCATGCCCGCATCGAGCTCGTCCATGAAGCGCTGCTGTTCGCCGGGATCGTTCGTCCACGCCGCGCTGCCGAGACCGAACACGGTGTCGTTCGCGATGCGGATAGCGTCGTCAATGTCGCGGGCCCGGAACAGTGATGCGACGGGGCCGAACAGCTCGTCGCGGTATGCCGGCGAATCCTCGGGAATGTTCTCCAGCACGGTGGGCTCGAAGAACCAGCCGGTGCGCTGCGGCACGGTGCCGCCCGTGAGCACGCGCGCGCCGGCGGCAACGGTGTCGGCGACCTGCTTCGCCAGCTCGTCGCGGATGTTTTCCGTCGCGAGCGGTCCGATCTGCGTACGTTCATCGATGGGATCACCGAGCTGCAGTGCGCGCATCCGCTCCACGAACAGCGGCACGAACTCGTCGTAGACGGCGTCGTCAATGATGAACCGCTTTGCAGCGATGCACGACTGGCCGTTGTTGATCGTGCGCGCCGTGACGGCGATCTCCGCCGTCTTCACGAGATCGACGCCGGGCATCACGATGAATGGATCGCTGCCGCCCAGCTCCAGTACGGTCTTCTTCAGGGATTCGCCGGCCGTGCGTGCCACCGCCGCACCGGCCCGGTCGCTGCCCGTGAGCGTAACCGCGCGCACGCGCGCGTCACGAATGATGCGGTCTACCACGTCGGATCCGACGAGCAGCGTCTGAAAGACACCGTCATCGAAGCCGGCGCGACGCACGATGTCTTCGATGGCGAGCGCGCACTGCGGTACGTTGGACGCATGCTTGAGCAGGCCGACGTTGCCAGCCATGAGGCCGGGTGCGACAAACCGGAATACCTGCCAGAACGGGAAGTTCCAGGGCATCACGGCGAGCACCGGACCGATCGGCTGATAGCGAATTGCGCTCCGACGGTCCGCGCCGGTGTCCACCGGCTCATCGGCGAGGAATTGCTCGCCGTGATCGGCGTAGTAGCGGCACACCCATGCGCACTTCTCCGCCTCCGCCACCGCAGCCGCGATCGGCTTCCCCATCTCGAGCGTCATGGTACGGCCGAGCTGATGCTTTTCGCGCTCGAGAATGTCGGCAGCGGCACGCATGCGTGCCGCGCGCTCAGCGAATGATGTATGTCGATGGGTGTGGAACGCGCGCTGGGCGAGGGCCAGCTTCGCCTCGAGCTGCGCGTCGTCGAGCTCGTCGAACTTCGCGAGCTCTTCGCCTGTTGCCGGATTGCGACTGATCACGCATGCCTCCACCGAGAGATGATCCGGATTATCCGGCGCTCGCCCGGCACGCGCAAGCAGCGATTACAGCAGACCGCGTCGTGTAAGCTCCGCGAACGCCACGCGCGACCAGTACGTGAAGCGGTCCGGCCGCTCCTGCAGCTCTCGCCGCAGCTCCGCCGGGGTGATCCAGCGCCAGTCCGCCACCTCGGCCGGATCCGGCGCCGGATCCCCATCGAAGCGCCCGAGAAACACGTGATCGTATTCGTGCTCGATGAGGCCGCCGCCGACGTCGGCCCGATACACGAACGAGAACGCCGTCTCGATCGGGCAGTTGAAACCCATCTCTTCGAAGAGACGGCGCTGCGCGGCCGCTGCTGTGTCTTCACCCGGGCGGGGATGACTGCAGCACGTGTTGGACCACAGGCCACCGCTGTGATACTTGGTCCACGCGCGCTGCTGCAGCAGAAGTCGCCCGCCCGAGTCCGTTACGAACACGGAGAACGCACGATGCAGCAGGCCGTCCGTGTGGGCGTTCTGTTTGCCATGGATGCCGACCTCGACATCGTCCGACGTGACGAGAATCACATGCTCACTCATGGCGCGTGCTCTCCCCGGCTTGCTGTGTGGTGTACCGTAGAATCGCGGCGTGCAGGAGTGCACGGTCCGCGGCCGTGGGCGAGCCATGTTCGAGGACGAGCTCGGCCATTGCACTGTACACTTCGGCGTCGTATGCGGCCCGAGCGGCCGGTATCTCGCGCGTGAGGAAGTCCAGGTCGCGCCGTGCCGCATCGCCGCGGCCGAACAGGGACGGGAGATGCACGCCGTTGACGGCACGGAGATAGCGGATCTCGAGGTCGCCTGGTGCAGCTTCGACGGCGGCGTCCAGGAGCGAGAGCGCGCTCCTCACGGTCAGGAAGCGGGCGAGCGCCCAGGATCCGTGTTTCGCCTCCAGCGCAGTAAACGCACCCTCGTAGGCGAGAAGCACAGCATCCACGTCGTCCGCATCGCGCAACGCCGCGCGCGTCTCCGCGATGGCGACGTGTCCGTCCCGTATGGCCGACTCGTCCGCTACGGCACGGAAGAACAGCGACCGGATGTGGTCGATCTGCTGCCGCGGCTCCATGCATGGGGCGCTGTCGGCCGCAGGTGACGCCGCTCCCGGCCACGCTGTGTCGCACGGTACCACGCTGCGCGCGGCTGCACGGTCCGGCGCTGTCTGTGCACGCACACCGGTCGGCAGCGTCGCCGCGATTATGAGCAGCAGCGCGACTGTCGGAGTGCGCGCGCGCCGCGTGCGGGGCGAAGCCTGATCGCGCACCGGACCCGCGTCAGGAACGCGATCGGGGCGGGACTGGACCGGTGCGTCGAGTCGTGCACCACCCAGTGCCTTCACGGCTAGATACACCTTCCCGGTCACCGTGGTGTGGGCTCGCAGGCGGAAATTGTCATGGCCGTTCGCACGCACCTGATCGTGGATGCCGCGATACACGTGCGCCGCGACGACCACGGCACGGCGGAACCATGGCGGCAGTGACGGGGTCGCCTCGAGAGCTGCCGCGTAATGTTCGTCGGCGCGTGCCATCATCGTCTCGAGGACGGCACGATAACCGCTCGTCAGCGGCGCGCCGTCAGCGAACGCGTGCAGATCAGCAGCGTCGACACCGGCGTCGTGCATCACGTCCGCGGGCAGATAGATGCGTCCGCTTTTCAGGTCTTCGCCGACATCGCGCACGATGTTGGTGAGCTGCATGGCGTGACCGAGCTCCGCCGCGCGCTCGAGCACCACCGGGTCGTGCACGCCGGCCAGGCGCGTCAGCCACTGACCGACCACACCAGCGACGCGATAACTGTACACGTGCAGCTCTTCCAGCGACGCGTAGCGCTGGCCGCGGAGGTCCATGCGCATGCCCTCGATGAGGTCGTCCACATACGTGAACGGCACTCCCGCCAGCGCCGCCACACGCATGACACGATCGAGCAGCGGAAGTCCCGACCCGGTCCCCGCGTGCGCGTCGTGTGCAAGGTCACGCCACAGGTCGAGCAGCTCCGCACGTGGCGGCCCGCCCGGGGGTGCTTCCGGACCATCGGCGATATCATCCGTGACGCGGCAGAACGCGTACACGCCCGCCACGCTGTCACGGAAAGCCCGCGGGAAGGCGCGTGCTGCAAACGAGAACGTGCGACTGTTGGCTGCGAAGAAGCTCTGTAGCGACGGCCCGGAAGGCACCCTGCGGGTCAGTTCGGCCACGCCGCGCCGGCGCGTCCGCGCGGCCTCCACCTGGTCGACCGCGGCGATTGCGCGCGCCAGCCAGCCCTGCACGAGCTGCGTCAGGATCTCATCCTGCGGCATGTTCACGGCGATCGCCGCACGGACTCCATCGACCTCACGCTCGAATCGCGCGAGGCAGCGCCGCAGCGGCGATGTGCCGTGTTCGTCTGCGTGTGCGAAACGATCCGCGATCAGATCAGCAGCCTCGTCGAACCCGTCGACAGTCAGCTCCAGGAGCGGCCACGTCCAGCGCCGCTGTCCATAGTCGCCGAGCGCCGGCTTCCCGGTGTCCACGTCAGGGCAGTAATCG
>DATHUY010000085.1 GCA_035461765.1 Longimicrobiales bacterium | reverse complement strand
CAGTGATGTCTATTCCCTTGGCTGTGTCGCATTCGAGCTGCTGGGTGGTGAGCCGCCCTTCACGGGCGGCAGCGTGCCAGCACTTCTTGCGCGGCACATATCCGAGCCACCGCCCTCCATTCGCCTGCGCTGTCCTGACCTCCCGCCGGAGGTGGATGCCGCACTCAGCCGTGCGCTTGCGAAGCACAGGTCCCAGCGGTTCGACGACCCGCGGGATTTCATCGTGGCCATGACCGCCTCGATATCGGTGGACGCAGGCGCTTTCCCCTCTCCGGCTACACAGGGTACGGGCGTGCCGCCCGTACCTGGTGACCGCGTCGAAGGCACGCCAGCCGGCGAAGTACAGTCCGACAACGGCTGGCCCGAGACTCGACGCCGGCCGTCAACGCTTCTGCACCGTGTCACCGGGTTCGTTCACGAGCTCAGACGGCGCAAAGTGCTCGGTGTTCTTGCCGTGTACGTTGTGGCGGCGGCTGGAGTCATCCAGCTGGCGGATGTCGTGACACCCTCGATGGACCTCCCGCAGAACACGGTGAGCGTCGTGATTCTGCTGGCATTGGCGGGCCTCCCCGTGGCAGCCGTCCTCGCGTGGCTCTATGACCTCGTGCCGGATGCCGGCGGGCCGCGCCGCCGGGCGGCGGGGTCCCGGACATCACGGGAAGTGCCGGAGCGGGAGCCTGCACCGGCGACAGGAACGCCGCCCGAACCGGCCGCACACCACGCGGTGCTCCCTACTGCGACAACGGCGTTCATCGGGCGTGAGGAGGAGCTGCGCGAGCTGCACGAGCTGCTTGCTGACCCCAGCGCACGGCTTGTCACCGTGACAGGTCCCGGCGGCGTCGGCAAGACACGGCTGGCGCTGCAGGCTGCAGAAAGAATGGCGGGTACGTTCCCGGACGGTGTCGCCTACGGGGCGCTCAGCGGTCTTTCGGCACCCGATCTGCTGCTGTCTTCGATCGCCGACCTGCTCGGCATCCCGTTGTCCCGAGAGGATCCGCTCAGCGAGCTGAAGAGCTACCTGCACGCCAAGCAGATGCTTCTGGTGCTGGACAATTTCGAGCACCTCACGAGTGCCGCAGCCCATCTGACGACGCTGCTCGACGACGCTCCAGGCCTGCGGATGCTGGTGACCTCGCGCGAACGGCTCAACCTCAGGCATGAAAGCCTGATCGCTCTCGAGGGCCTGCCGCTATGCGATGCCGACGTCGGCTGTGACGCCGTTGAGTTGTTCGTTGCAGGCGCGCGCCGGCTGGATCGTCACTTCGAACTGACAGCAGACAACAGGGAAGACATTACGCGCATCTGCGCTCTTCTGGATGGGATCCCGCTGGCGATCGAGCTGGCGTCGGCCTGGGTGCGTGCGCTGTCATGCACGGAGATCCTGGGCGAGCTTCAGCGCGACCTGGATGTGCTCTCAAGCGAGTCGCCGGATGTAGAGAAGCGCCATCACAGCATGCGTGCGACGTTCGATGCGTCATGGCGCCTGCTTTCTGCCGAAGAGCAGTCGGCACTCGCGCGGCTGGCCGTTTTCCGGTCCGCGTTCGATCGCATAGCCGCCGGGGAGGTGGCCGAAGCCGGGGTGCCGGTGCTGCGGCACCTCGTTGACAAATCCCTGCTGACGCGCGCGGGCGAGCGCCTGCTCATGCTCGATGTCATACGGACGTATGCGCTCGATCGGCTCCGCTCGGACCCCTCGAGCGAGCGCCGGGCGCGGGAGCGACACCTCACCTGTTTCGCGTCGCTGCTGAACTCTCTTCAGGGTGACGTTCAGCGCGGAGATGCCGAGGCGATCCGATGCATTGCCGATTCCATCGATGACGTACGTACCGCCTGGACGTACGCAATACAGACGAACAACGCGGGCGCGTTGGTGCGCGGCATGGACGGTCTGTTCCATTTCTATGACGTGCGCGGCTGGGCACGGGAGGGTGCAGCAGTGTTCGCGCGGGCCAGTGCGGCGTTCCCCGACACCGCGTCCGCATCCGGTGCTTCACGGCTGACCCGTCTGGCGGCGGTGCGGTTGAATACACGTCGCGCCGTCTTCCTGCAGCGGCTGGGCGACCTGCAGACGGCGGAACCGCTGCTGCGGCGCAGCGTGGCGGCCGCACGCGAACTCGATGACGATCCGGAAGTCGTTTTCGCGCTTCATCGTCTCGGCACGGTCCATCATGGCATGGGCGATTTCGCGGCAGCGGAAGAGCTGCATCAGGAAGCGTGGGCACTCGCGCACCGGATCGATGATCGTCTGGCAGAAGCATGGTCGATGACGTATGTCGGCAATGTCGCGTGGTCGCGTGGTGAGTTCGAAGCGGCAACCGGCCTGTATACCGACGCGTTGGAGCTGCTGCGGGCCGAGGGGGACAGGAACGGGATGTGGGTCACGTTGAACAACCTCGGCGTCATCGCAGCCAGCCGGCAGCAGTATGAGGAAGCGCAGCGCCGGTTCCGCGAGAGCCTCGAGCTGCAGTCGGAGTTGCAGAACCCCCGAGTCAACGCGCAGGGGCTCAACAACCTGGGCAACGCTGCGATGAGGCTGGGACAGCTCGAATCGGCGCGGCAGGCGCTTGAGGAATCACTCGCCATCAGCGAGCGAATGGGTTATCGCAGCATGGCGGGATTTACGCTAGTGGCGCTTGCCGAGCTCGCGATTCGCCAAAATGATGAAAAGGCGGCCGACACCGCATTGAAGCACGCGCTGCGCACAGCGCGTGAAGTCTGCAATCACCCGTTGGCCTTGGAAGCGCTGCTTACGCTTGCCAGGCTGCGGCTGCGCCAGGGCGACACACACGGCGCAGAGGAGCTCGCCGAGGTGGTCGCACGGCACACAGGCAGCGACCAGGATACGCTGCGCGAGACGGCTGAGCTGTACGCGGAGATCGGCAGTGATCTGCCGCATCAGGACGGGGCTGTTGATCTCGATGCACTCCTCGATGCAATGACGAAAACCGGGCGCGGTACGGCTGGAGCCGGCGTAGACGCACGAGTGCAATACCCTGTTCACGCACAACGAGCGGAGGACTCATGACACGTAGTGGGATGGGCACGCGACTCATGATCACCATGGCACTGCTGGCTCCGCTCGTGGCATGCGCACCCGTCGACAGGGGGCTAGACGATGCCGGGCGACGCGAACGTATTATCGAGCATCGCAGGCCGAGCAATTTCCTGACGTGCAGCCAGGTCAGTGAAGAAGCACGCGTGGATTCGCTTGTACGGCCTGGTCCCGCTGTGACATTGATAGCCCGGCCAAGGGGGGCGCCCAACGGAGGGACGGGGTTGACGCGCTTGCGCCTCCCCCCGAATGCCGTATCCGCCGACCGCCGATTCGTTCTGCGGGAGGATCCGGGGGACAGCGTGAGTGTGACAATCGACAGTCCGACGACTATCGGGCTGCTCCCTCCCCTCGATTCGTCCGCGACGCTGAGTATCGATGTGAGCAGGTGTACCCAGCAGGAGCTCAACCATCCGCGCGGCTGGTGGGTGTGGCGCATGAGGCCGGAGGTACCCGACAGCAGCCAGAAGCTGGAAAGTACAATTAATCCTCAGCAAGCGAGGGTAGTTATCGACAGCACGAGCAAGTTCATGATTGCGAACTAGGATTCGCGAACGGCCCGCGAATGGCACGACACGCCGACTTGCAGGAGCTCCTCGCGACGTCGATTGCGTGCGCGGTTCAGCTCGATCTCGCGGTGCCGCAGCACCCGGTCGAAATGGCATGCGGTGGAGGCCGCATTGCGCAGGACACTTGCGAGAGACGGCCGAGCTGTTCGCCGGGATTGGCAGAGATCCACCCGACGAGGACAGCGCAGTTGATCTCGACGCCGTATTGGATTGAATGACCAAAGCCGGCACGGCACCGGGAGCCGGACCGGCGCGCCACTGCAAGCATATTGTGTACGCACAACCAGCGGAGGACTGATGGCAGCGAGCGAAACGAGCATACGACTCCTGGTGACCATGGCACTGCTCGCCCCGTTCGCGGGGTGTGGAGTCATTGGCAGCGGTGAGTCCGCTGCCCGCGAACAGATCATCGAGTACGGCACACCCAGTGAATTCCTCATCTGCAGCCAGCCCGGCGCAGGTGCGACGGTAGACACCGTCATCGGCCCGGGAGGGGGCATCCTGCGCGCGGGCGTCACCGAGCTGTCCATTCCTGCGGGCGCCCTGGCCGACGAGCGCAGATTCGTTCTGCAGCAGGACACGGGTCAGCGCGTCAGTGTGACGATCAATGGTGAGCCGGGCAGGACGCCCCCTCCACCCCTGTTGAAGGGGGCGACACTGAGGATCGACGTGAGCGGGTGTAGTGCGGAGACGCTTGCCAATCCGAGAGGCTGGTGGGTGTGGAGAATGAGCGCGACGCCCGGGCGGAGCCAGAAGCTACGCACCGATCTCAATCCTCGTGAGGCCACGACGGTCATCGACAGCACGAGCAAGTTCATGATCGCCAACTAGGCTTGGCGAAAAGGCTCCCCATGGTACGACACGCCGACTCGCAGGAGCTGCTCGCGGCATCGATTGCGCGAGCAGTGCAGCTCGATCTCGCGGTGCCGCAGCACCCCGTGGACATAGCGCATGCGGTGGAGGCTGCATTGCTCGCGGAGGCGCGAACGAGT
>DATHUY010000084.1 GCA_035461765.1 Longimicrobiales bacterium | reverse complement strand
CATTGCTCAGGCCTGCCTGGCGAGTTCAACGGCCTTCTGCACCACATCGTCCATCGACGTGGTTGCACTGTAGCCGGCGTCTTTGAGGATGCGGAGCGCTTCTTCTTCGTTCGTGCCCGTCAGCCGGATGACGAGGGGCACTTCGATCTTCGTGCGACGCGTCGCTTCCACGATGCCGTTCGCGACATCGTCACAGCGCGTGATGCCGCCGAAGATATTGAAGCAGATGACCTTAACGTTCGGATCGCTCGTGATGATCTTCAACGCGTTGACCACCTTCTCCGGGTTCGACGATCCACCAATGTCGAGGAAGTTCGCCGGTTCACCGCCGTAGAACTTGATCAGGTCCATGGTGGCCATGGCGAGGCCGGCACCGTTGACGACGTTGCCGATGTCACCATCGAGCTTGATGAACGTGAGATTCGCCTCGCGCGCGGCGACCTCGGTCTCCGGCTCCCCGGCCGTGTCGCGCAGTGCCTCGATCTTCGGCAGCCTGAACAGCTCGTTGTCGTCGATGTTGAACTTGGCGTCGAGCGCCTTGACCTCGCCGGTCGGCGTCGTGACGAGCGGGTTGATCTCGGCGAGCGATGCGCCGCTCGCGACGAATGCGGAATAGAGCTGCAGCATGATCTTCGCCGCCGCACGCTGCTGCTTCACATCGTCGTACAGCGCGGTGGCGAGGTTGTAGGCCTGGAACGGCAGGAGACCATACCGCGGATCGACGGCCAGCCGGACGATCGCATCGGGATTCGTCGCGGCGACTTCCTCGATGTCCACACCGCCCTCGCGGCTCACCATGAAGACCGCGCGCTTGGAGGCACGATCGACAATGATGCCGACGTACGCCTCCGACGCGATGTCCTCGGCGGGCGCGACGAGTACCTTCTCGACCGGGAGATCCTTGATTGTCATGCCGATGATGCGCTCGGCATGCTCCCTCGCTTCGGCCGCCGTCTTCGCGAGCTTGACACCGCCCGCCTTGCCGCGACCGCCGGCATGCACCTGCGCCTTAATGACGACCATACCGCCCAGCTCCGCAGCGATCTGCTCCGCTTCCGCGGCTGTATGCGCCACGCGCCCGCCGGGCACCGGCACACCGTGCGCACTCAACAGCTCGCGCGCCTGATACTCATGGATGTTCATGATATTCCCGAATGCCGTAAACACGATCTCGGCCGGGTCGTGGACCCGGCCGAAGTTGATTCAGGGCACGATTGCGGTGCCGGTTTCGCCGAGCACCGCGCCCAGTCCCTGGTCCAGACGCCCGATGATCGCGCGCCGCCCGCCGCTGCGAATGAACGCGATCGCCGCCTCCACTTTCGGTCCCATGCTGCCCTCGCCGAACTCACCGGCCGCGAGCAGATCCGCCGCCGCGTCGACCCTCAGCTCCCGCAGCAATTCCTGCTCCGGCCTGCCGAACGCGCGATACACCCCGTCCACGTTCGTCAGGATCAGCAGCACGGCCGCCCCGATCCCCGCTGCGAGCACTTCAGCCGCGCGATCCTTGTCGATCACGGCGTCCACGCCCTCGAGCCGCAGCACCGGATGGCGATAGACCGGCGTACCGCCGCCGCCCGCCGCAATCACGATGACATCGCTCTCGACCAGCCGTCGGATCTGGTCCGCCTCCACGATCTCGAGCGGTACCGGCGAGGGCACCACGCGACGCCAGCGGTCGCCGGCAGGTGCGATCGCCCAGCCGTCCACCTCCGCCAGCACGCGTGCCCGCTCCTCGTCCAGCGGCCGGCCGATCGGCTTCGTCGGTCGGGCCAGCGCCGCTTCGCGGTCGACCACCACCTGCGTGATCAGCGTGACGACCGGCCTGCGCACGCCGGCGTTATCCAGCGCGTTCTCCAGCGACTGCTGGATCATGTAACCGATCCAGCCGGCGGTCGCTGCGACGAGAACGCCGAGCGGCAGCGGCGGCACCTGTGCGCGGGCGAACTCCTCGCGCATGAGTGCATCGCCGATCTGCGGCCCGTTGCCGTGCACGATCGCAATGCGCCAGCCCTTGCCGGCGAGGTCGACGATGGCGCCGAGGCTCTCGCGCGTGTGCCGGAACTGATCGTGTATGTCACCGCGCTCGCCTTCCGGCTGGAGCGCGTTTCCACCGAGGGCCACGACGATCGTGCGGTCATCCCGCGCGGCGGCCCCGGAGTCCGGAATCATAAGGTTGCCCTCCCCTGCGGGCAAGCGAAGGAAACTAGTTCTGTGGCTGGTTTTCCAGCAGCGTTCGCAACCGGCTCCACGCGGCGCCGAAGCCGGCAAAATCACCCTCACGCAGGCGCGCATCCGCCTCCCGCATGAGCTCCAGTGCGCGCGCGCGCCAGGCGGCCTGAGCCGGACCGGCCGCCACGGGCAAATCCGCCTCCGTCGTGTCGCGTACGCTGACGTCTTCCGTGCCGGTCTCGCCGAGCAGCGCCGCGATCGCCTCGGGCAGCGCCTCGGCCATGGCGACGGCCGTGCCGTCGGTCACGATGACGCGCTGGAGCTGCGGAATGCCGCGGTCCATTGCGGACAGGAAGAGCGGCTGGATGTAGAGGAGCGAGCTGTCGGTGGGCACCATGCGCAGCCGACCTCGGTGGACGGTTCGGCCGGCCTGCTGCCACAGTGACAGCTGCTGTGAGATGATGGGATCCGCTTCGATGATCGCGTTGATCTGCGATGGCCCCTTGATCTGGTCGTCACGCGGCATCTCGAGCAGCACCAGCTCACCGTAGTGGCCCGGATCGCTGCGCGCGATCAGCAGGCCCATCAGGTTCTGCCGCTCGCGTGCGATGAATGCACTCAGCAGCAGGAACTCGGGCTGCTCCCCGCCCGGCATGGGCGCCATCACGAAATCCGCGCGACCGGGCGCGGACTGGGGGGACAGCGCGCTCGGGATCTGCCATACATCCTGGCCGGAGAAGAACGACTCGGCGCGGCCGATGTGGTATTCCTCGAGGACGTCCGCCTGCACCTGGAAGAGCAGCGTCGGATAGCGCAGATGCTCACGCACGAAGTCCGGCATCTCCGCTTCGTCTCGGATGAGGCCGTTGAAGATGCGGCGGTACGTCTGCAGGATCGGATCGATCGGGCCGATGGCATACATGCGGACTTCACCGCTGACGGCGTCCACGGTCGCTTTGACGCTGCTGCGCAGGTAGCGCAGCTCCATGGACGCGAGTGTGTCCGGCCGCGCCAGGGGGAAGTTCGAGGATGCAGTGTAGCCGTCGAGGATCCACACGATCCGACCGTCGGCGATCACGGGCTGGGCATCGCCATCCCAGAGGAGGAACGGTGCGAGCGCGGAAACGCGCTCGTCGACGGCGCGACGGAACAGCAGGCGGCTGGTATCACCGAGCTCGCGGGCGAACAGCAGGTTCGGCTCCGCGAATCGCAGCGAGAACGCGGCGATGCGAACGAACGAGCTGAGCGGCACACCCGTGGCCACGTGCGGCACCGGGTCGGAGGCGACACCTTCGTCTGCGATCCCGGTCGCGCGCGCCTCGTGGCCGACGATCGCGTACAACTCCATGGCCTCGCCGAAGAACACGCTCGGCTCGCGCAGCTCAATGGCCGCCGGCGCGGCGGGGTTGCGCTGCACCGGCTGTACATCGCCCAGCCAGTATACGGGGTCGCCGCGCAGCTTCTCGGCGGCCGGCGCCACAACGGCGCCGAACCCGCGCGTCGCCATAGGGTTCATGTGCAGCGTCTGCCACGTGCGGGAGTTGGCCGGCAGACCGTCCACCTCGTCGAACTCGCGCACGCCGATAGCGACCTGCTCCGGACCGGTCGCTGTCGGGTAGCGATCGTAGTCGAGATCCGGGAACTGATAGTAGCGCCGCCGCGCCTCGATCTCCGTGAACACGTTCTGCAGCTGCTGGAGATCCCAGAGCGGCAGCTTGCCGAGCGTGGGTGCGAGGGACGCCCACGTGTCCGCGTCCGCGCGACGATAGCTGAAGCTGCGCCGCTCCAGGTCGGTCAGTCCGTACGCGCGTCGCGTGAAATCCATGTTCCAGCGGATGTATTCGACTTCACTGGCCAGCTGGTTCGGCTCGACCTGAACCTTCTGCACGATCGCGGGATACACGACGCCCATGCCGACCGCCGCGAGCAGGAACACGCCGACCGCGATGACCGGCGGGCCCCACGTGCGGCGGAACACGCCATATAGCAGTGATCCCGCGGCGGCGAACGCGAGCAGTCCGAGCACGAGCCGCGCCGGTATGCGCGCGTGCACATCGGTGTAGCCGATCGTGCCGCCGAAGCCGCCGCCGCCGAGCAGCAGCTCGTAACGGCTGATGAGGAACCGTGCTCCGAACACGAGCAGCATACCCGCGATCAGAACTGCGAAGTGCACTCGTGGCCGGTCGTCGATTTCCAGCCGCGACCCGCGGACGCGCACGGCACCAACAAGGGCATAGCCGATGCCGACGAGCAGAACGGACCAGATGATGACGATCAGGAGATAATCGAGCAGGCGGATGTAGACCGGCAGCGAGAAGATGTAGAACGAGAGGTCGCGGCCGAAGAGAGGGTCCTGCACGCCCCACGGTTCCGCGCGCAGCCACGCCAGCAGTGCCACGGCGCTGTTGCCGCTGAACTGCACACTGGACAGCCACAAGCCGGCCAGAACCGATATGGCAACGGCGCCCGTCACCAGATGCGCGCGCGGCACCTGCTCCGCGATCTCGAGATTGCCGTAGCGCCTGCGCAGATGCACGGGGCCGAGCTGGCGCAGCACATACCAGACGTTGGCCAGGATCAGGGCAGCGCCCACCGCGCCGGTCACGGCGCGCACTGACACAATGGCGAGCAGCCGTGTCCAGTACACGTTGCTGTAATCGAGCGCCTGATACCACAGCACGTCGGTATAGAATACGGCGGCGGACCTGCCGAAGATCAGGATCAGCAGGAGGACGACGACAACGGCAGCCAGCAGCCGCCCGGGCCGGCGCGGCGTTCTCAGACCGCGACCCCCTGGCCTTTCAGCCACTCCTCCATGACCGACCGGATCTCCTGCAGGCGCTCCTCCGTGCGCGCTTCCACGCGCATCACGAGAACCGGTTGCGTATTCGATGCCCGCAACAGTCCCCAACCGCCCTCGAACAGCACGCGCGCGCCATCCACGTCGATCACCTCGTAGTCACGCTGGAAATGCTGCACGGCACGACGGACCACGTCGAACTTCCCTTCCTCCGTGACGTCGATGCGGATCTCCGGCGTCGATACGTACTTCGGGAAGCCAGCGACGCGGGTGGAGAGCGGTTCCGGCGAGCGCGCCGCGAGCTGCACGAGGGCGCACGCGCCGTAGAGCGCATCGTCGAAGCCGTAATAGTCCTCGCCGAAACAGATATGGCCGGACAGCTCGCCGGCGATCGGTGCGCCGACTTCCTTCATCTTTTCCTTGATGAGCGAGTGGCCGGTCATCCACATGATCGCCTCGCCGCCAGCGGCCTCATAGACCTCAGGCACCGCCTGCGAGCACTTCACGTCGAACACCAGCGTCTGCGGGGCACCGAGGCGCTCGAGGGCATCGAGCCCGAACAGCAGCAGCAGGATGTCACCGCGGATGATCGTGCCGTTCTCATCGACGGCGCCGATACGGTCGGCGTCGCCATCGAAGGCGACGCCCAGGTCCGCCTTCTCGGTGCGCACGCGCGCGATCATGTCCTGGATGTACTCGTCGACCGTCGGGTCAGGATGATGATTGGGGAACGTGCCATCCGACTCGCAGTATAGCGGAATCACATCGGCGCCAATACGCCGGAGCAGGTCCACGGCCACCAGGCTCCCTGCCCCGTTGCCGCAGTCCACGACGACTTTCATCGGGCGCCGCAGCTGGAACCGGCTGCCGACGTCCTCGATGTAGGCAGGGATGACATCGCGTTCCTCGACGGTACCGCTGCCGCTCTCGAAACGCTGCGTCTCGATGCGCTCGCGCAGGTCCTGAATGGCGCCGCCGAAGAACGGGCGCCCCCCGATCGTCATCTTGAAGCCGTTGTATTCCGGCGGGTTGTGCGACCCTGTGATCTGCATGCCGCCGTCGGTGCCGTCCACTGCCGTTGCGTAGTAGAGCACGGGCGTGGGAACGGTGCCATACGCTATCACGTTGACGCCCGTGGCGCGCATACCGCGGATCACACCGGCCGCCAGCTCCGGAGAGCTCGGGCGGTTGTCGTGACCGATCGCGACCGTCAGATCCGTCCTGCCGCCGTTGCGCACGCGCAGCTCGCTGGCATACGCACGGCCGATCTGCTCCGCCACGCCGGCGTCGACATCCGTGCCGACGATCCCGCGTATGTCATATTCACGAAAGATGTGTGCGTTGAGATCCATTGCTTCCTCGGAAATGTCATCATCCGGCCGGGGCTTTACAGCCCGGCCGGGTCGGAATCAGAATATCACGTTGAGGACGCCGATGGTACCGGCAGGACGCGCCTCAGGGGAAGAGGCGCGTCAACCCTGCCGGGATCTGGAACAGGCCGGCCGCGCTGCGCTCGGCCAGCTCGAGCAGGCCGCCGGGCAACACGCCCAGGAACACGACACCCGCTGCTGCGAACACCAGCGCAATCGTCATCGCGGGTGCCAGCGGGGCCGGGTCTGACGTGCGACCCTCGACCGGCTCGCGGAACCACATGTACCACGCGACGCGCAGGTAGTAGAAGTAGGAGATGAGCGACGCCAGCACGAGCACGACCGCGAGCAGCACGAGGCCGCGCTCCACGGCGGCGCGCAGGATGAATACCTTGCCGATGAACCCGCCCGTGAACGGGAATCCCGCCAGAGACAGCAGGAAGATAGTCATCACCACGCCGAGCAGCGGTCGACGCCAGGCCAGGCCGCTGTAGGCGTCGAGGTCGAGTCTCGTCTCGCCACGTTGTGCGACGGCCATCATCACGGCGAACGCGCCCATCGTCATGAGCGTGTACGTAACGGCGTAGAACAGGAACGACGCGGCTCCGAGAACGGATGACGCGGCCAGCGCCACGAGCAGATAGCCGGCGTGTGCGATGCTCGAGTATGCGAGCATGCGCTTTACGTTGCCCTGCACCAGTGCGATCAGGTTCGCCGATGCCATCGTAATCACGGCCAGCCATATCGCGATCGCATCCCACGTGGAGTACAGACCGGGAAAGGCCGTGAAGTAGACCCGGATGAAGGCACCGAACGCCGCGGCCTTGACGCCAGCCGCCATGAACGCCGTGACGGGCGCCGGCGCGCCCTCATAGGCGTCGGGCGTCCACATGTGGAAGGGCACGGCGGCCGTCTTGAACGCAAAGCCGACGGCGATCAGGGCGGTGGCGATGATGAGCAGGCGACTGGCGCCGATACCATCCACGCCTATGGCGCCCGCGATCTCCGCGAGATTCGTCGATCCGGCGCCGCCGTAGGCGAGGGCGATGCCGAAGAGGAAGAACGCGCTGGAGAACGCACCGAGCAGGAAGTATTTGAGTGCCCCCTCCGCCGAGCGCCGGTCGCGCCGGTTGATCCCGGTGAGGACGTAGATCGGCAGCGACATCAGCTCGAGCGCGATGAACATGACCATCAGGTCGCGCGCACCGGCGAACACCATCATGCCGACCGTGGCGAAGAGGATCAGCACGTACAGCTCGCCCAGCCGCAGCCGCTCCTCGTCGATGTAGCGCGTCGAGATCATCACAAACATGCCCGCCGCGAGCAGGAACACGAAGTTCGAGAACACGCGGAAGGAGTCGACTGCGATCATGCCGGCGGGCCCGGTCTCGCGCAGCCCGGCGATCCAGCCGTTCGCCACGGCGGCCAGCAGTACGCCGCCGAGCGTAAGCCAGGGCATGCTGGAGGATGATGGCTCGCTGCGGGAGCCCTTCTGGAAGACATCCAGCAAAAGGATGAACATCGCCCACGCGGAGAGAACGATCTCCGGCAGCAGCACGAGGGCGTAGTGTGCGGGCGATGACAGATCTACAGGCATCCGCTTGCGCAGTCTTTCGGGTTATTCGGCGTCGGCATCAGCCGCGGCCGCTGCTATGGTGTTCGCGCCGTCGTCCTCAACCTCGGCCGGCGTTTCCATGCCGAGCGGAAAGAACGTCTGCGTGCTCTTGCGCTCGACGGTCTCGATCAGCGTCGTCAGCGTCACGTCGGCCCGCTCCAGGAACGGCTTCGGGTAGACGCCCATCCAGATCATGCCGGCAACGAGCGGCGCCAGGACGGCGATCTCGCGGCCGGACAGATCCGGCAGCCGCCGGTTCTCCGGGCGCGTCAGCGCGTTGAACAGGATCTTCTGCACCATCGGAAGCATGTAGTAGGCGGCGAAGATGACGCCGGTCGCGCCGATCACCGCCACCCACGGATGCGTCTGGAACGTACCGATCAGCGCGAGGAACTCACCGACGAACCCGCTCGTGCCGGGCAGCCCGATGCTGGCGAGCGCCGTGAACACGAACACGGCGGCAAACCCGGGTGCGACTGCGGCCAGGCCGCCGAAGTCGTCGATCTCCCGCGTGTGCCGTCGCTCGTAGAGCATGCCGAGCAGGAGGAACATCGCCCCCGTCGACAGGCCGTGCGACAGCATCACGATCATCGCGCCCTGCACGCCCTGGAGCGTCAGTGCGAAAATGCCGAGCACCACGAAGCCCATGTGCGCGACGGACGTGTAGGCAATCAGTTTCTTCGCATCCGGCTGCACCGCCGCGACCCAGGCGCCGTAGATGATACCGAACAGCGCCAGCACCATCATGATCGTCACGATCGTCGGGTGCGTCGCCGCCTGCGGGAACAGCGGCAGCAGGAAGCGCAGGAAGCCGTACGCCCCCAGCTTCAGCAGCACCGCCGCCAGGATGACCGAGCCGGGCGTGGGCGCCTCGACGTGAGCGTCAGGCAGCCAGGTATGGAACGGAAAGATCGGCACCTTGATCGCGAACGCGAGCGCAAACGCGCCGAACAGCCAGTACTGCTCGGTGAAAGTGAGCGGCAGCTGGAGCAGGTCCAGGTACGCGAACGAGAGCTCGCCCGTGAGCGCGCGATACTTGAAGAACAGATACAGAATGCCGACCAGCATGAGCAGCGAGCCGACTGCCGTGTACAGGAAGAACTTGATGGCCGCATAGACGCGCCGCTCTCCGCCCCAGATGCCGATAATGAAGTACATCGGCACGAGCATGATCTCCCAGAACATGAAGAACATGAACAGGTCGAGCGAGACGAACACACCGAGCACGCCGGCCTCGAGCAGCAGCATCATCGCGTAGAACGCCTTCGTGCGGCGCGCGATGTAGTTGTAGGAGCCGAGGATCGCGATCGGGAAGAGCGCCGTCGTGAGCAGTACGAGCAGCACGCTGATCCCGTCCACACCGACGCGGTAGTGGATGCCCCACTGCGGGATCCAAGCCGTACTGGCGCCGAACTGGAATGCGGGCGTAGCGGCGCTGTACGCGAACCACAGCGGAAGCGACACCAGGAACGCCAGCGTCGACAGCGCGAGAGCCGTGTACTTCGCGTGCTCCTCCCTGCCGAACAGCACTGCGGCCATGCCGACCGCGGGTATCAGCAGCAGTGCGGTCAGGACCCAGCTGGAATAACCCATGGACTCGAGCACGTTCAGTTGCCTCCTGCGACGACGAGCGCGAGCAGCAGCAGCGCGCCGAGCACGGCCGCGAACGCATAGGTATTCAGCTGACCGGTCTGCAGGCGCGAGCCCACCCAGCCGAACGCACGCGCGGTATAGCCGGCGCCGTTGACGGCACCGTCGATCAGTCCCTTGTCCACGAAGCGCCACAGTCCGCGCGACACACCGACAATGGGCCGCACTATGACCGCGTCATACATCTCGTCGACGTACCACTTGTTGTACAGGACGCGACCGAAGCCGCGCAGCGGCTGTGACTGGTCCGCTGGCGCATACCGGCGCTTCATCAGAATGTACGCCGTGATGGCGATCACGGCCGTAGCGAACAGGAACGACACGGCAGCCCAGAACGCCTCGCCGCCACCCACTGGCGTCGCATGCGCCAGCTCGCCGATGTTCGCTTCGAACACATGGTCCGCCTGCTCGATC
Source organism: Longimicrobiales bacterium (assembly GCA_035461765.1). Taxonomy (GTDB): domain Bacteria; phylum Gemmatimonadota; class Gemmatimonadetes; order Longimicrobiales; family RSA9; genus SH-MAG3. Next base: position 2,481 of record DATHUY010000084.1, on the reverse strand, counting down.
ACCGGGTGCAGCCAGTCATGCAGCCACTCGGAAGACGGCAGCCACCCGAGGACGGGCATGTGCGCGATCGGCTCCGGCACGTTGATCCAGCCGCCGACCACCGACAGGAAGGCCAGGATCGCGAGCGGCACCCACATGACCGGCGACACCTCGTGCAGGTGCTTGCGCTCCTCCGCACCCGTCCGGTTCTCACCGTGGAACGTCATGATCATGAGGCGCGTCATGTAGAACGCGGTCATCAGGGCGGCCGCGAACGCCATGATCCAGAACACGCGGAACCACGGCTCGAAGGGGCCGACAGCGCGTGCGGCTGTCTGCCAGATGATCTCGTCCTTCGAGAAGAATCCCGCGAACGGCCACACGCCGGCGATCGCGAGCGTCGCGATCCACATGAAGATCCAGGTTTTCGTCATGTAGTGGCGCAGCCCGCCCATGTTGCGCATGTCCTGCGCGTCGGCATGGCTGTGCGTCGCGTGATACGCCTCGTGCATCGCGTGGATCACGGCGCCCGACCCGAGGAACAGCAGCGCCTTGAAGAATGCGTGCGTCATCAGGTGGAACACGCCGGCAGCGTATGCGCCGACTCCGACGCCGACGAACATGTAGCCGAGCTGCGACACGGTCGAGTAGGCCAGGACCTTCTTGATATCGTTCTGGACCAGGCCGATCGTCGCGGCGAACAGCGCGGTCAGCGCGCCGATGCCGGCCACGGTGATCGACGACACGGGCGCAAGCGCGAACAGCACGCTGGAGCGCGCCACCAGGTAGACGCCGGCCGTGACCATCGTCGCGGCATGGATCAGCGCGGACACCGGCGTCGGACCGGCCATGGCGTCCGGCAGCCACACATAGAGCGGGATCTGCGCGCTCTTGCCTGCGGCGCCGAGGAACAGGAACAGCGTGATGGCCGTTACGACCGCGCCGCCGAACGCGAACGTGGAAGGCGCAGCGGCCATGACCGTAACGAAGTCGAGCGCGCCCAGATTGCTGAAGATCAGGAACATGGCGACCAGGAACCCGAAGTCGCCGATGCGGTTCACAATAAACGCCTTCTTGCCCGCATCGGCCTTCTCGCGGTCCTTGAACCAGAACCCGATCAGCAGATAGCTGCACAGCCCGACGCCCTCCCAGCCGACGAACATCAGGGCGTAGCCGGAGCCGAGCACCAGCACCAGCATGAAGAACACGAACAGGTTCAGATATGCGAAGTACCGGGCGTAGCCGGGGTCCTCGCGCATGTAGCCGATACTGAAGATATGGATCAGCGAGCCGACACCGGTGATGATCAGCGTCATCAGCATCGACAGCTGGTCGAGCTGGAACGCAGCGTCGACACTCAGGCTGCCGACCGGCATCCACTGCCAGTACGTCTCCACGATCGGCTCGTGCAGATCGGCGCCGAACATGCCGATGAAGTTGATGAGTGCGATCACGAACGCCAGAATCACGACACCCGGCCCGACGAGCGTCGGGATCAGGGTGCTGCCGGGTGCGGCATGGGCGGTCGTGTGGACGTCCGCCTCCTCGTCCTGGCCGTGGCCGTGGTCGAGCGCGGCGGTCGAATCCGCGTGTGCATGTCCGTGGGCATCGACCGCGTGGCCGTGCGCACCGCCGTCCGCGGCGAGAAGCTCCGCCTGAGCGCGTCGCGCGCGCAGCAGTGAGAGCGTGCCGTTGATGACGAAGCCGATCAGCGGCAGCAGTGCGATCGCCCAGAGAAGTGTGGGCTCGAAGTGGTCCACCCTACCACCGCAGCAGGTTGAAGTTCTTCATGTCAACGCTCTCCACGTGTCGGAATATCGCGATCACGAGAGCGAGGCCGACGGCGGCCTCTGCGGCCGCTACCGTCATGACGAAGAAAACGAAGATCTGTCCATCCACGCCGATGCTGCGGGAGAACGCGACGAACGCGAGGTTCACGGCGTTCAGCATCAGCTCGATGCAGAGAAACAGGATGATGGCGTTGCGTCGCACGATCACGCCAACGACCCCGATCGAGAACAGGATCGCCGACAACGCGAGTGACATGGTGCTCAGGTCCATCGCACCGATGGTCTGCATGTTCAAACCCTCCGCTTCGCGAGCAGGACGGCGCCGATGATGGCCACCAGCAGCAGAATGCCCACCAGCTCGAACGGCACGAGGTAGTCGCGGAACAGCGGGTGCGCGATGGCGCCCACCGCGTTCAGCTGCTCGACGGACGCGGCGATCTGCGCCTCCCCGCCCCGCTGCAGCACCGCGCCCGGGGCGCCGAAGCTCTGCCAGATGAGCCAGCCGACCAGCCCGGCGGCGACGAAGCCCACCACGATCCACGCACCGCCGCGCAGGTCGGACTGATAGTCATGGCCGAGATTGAGCAGCATGATCACGAACAGGAACAGCACCATGATCGCGCCGGCATACACGATGATCTGGATCGCCGCGATGAAGTGCGCTCCGAGCAGCACGTACACAGCCGCCAGGCTGAAGAACGTGAGCACCAGG
>DATHUY010000083.1 GCA_035461765.1 Longimicrobiales bacterium | reverse complement strand
CGACGGGCTCACGGACATCGACCTCGCGTTCACACCGGCGACGAACACGCTGCCGATCCGGCGGCTCGGGTTGAAGACCGGTGAGGCTGCAGCGACGGACGCCGTGTGGGTGCGGTTCCCCGAGCTGACGATTGAACGACTTCCGCAGCGTTACGCGCATATCGAGGATCACACCTACAGGTACGAGAGCCGGGGCGGATCGTTCACTGCGGACCTGATAGTGGATGGCCAGGGCGTCGTGATCACGTACGGCGACATCTGGGAGCGTGTAGTCCCCTGAGCCGAAGCCAGAGCCGGATGCGTAAGCGCTGCATGGTGCCACGCTGACCCCCGGCGACTGGCGCATGCCACAGCGACGGCAATAAAATACGGCGAGTCACCGACCCGTTCCGCCGACCTCGATTCATTCTCCAGGATGCGATTCATGCGTAAGCTATGCACGACCCTCTTCCTTGCCATCTGCGCCGCAGCCGCGGCCGGGCCGTCAGCGGCGCAGGAGCCGAACTTCAGTCGCGCGATCGCGCTGAGCGGCAGTGATCTGTTCATCGGTCAGCCGGTGAACTGGTACGGCCCCGGCGTCGTGTACACGTATCGGCTGGAGTCCGGCGTGTGGCGTGAGCAGTCGCGCCTGATGGCGTCCGACTCCGCGCAGAAGGATGACTTCGGCCGGTCGCTCGCCGTGGACGGGAACACGCTGATCGTCGGAGCACCGCGCAAGCGCGACGGGTCCGGCGTCGCGTACGCGTTCACGCGCGCGTCGGCGTCGGCCGGTTGGCGGCAGACCGGGATCATTGAACCGCCGGCGGAGGGCGATCATGCCGAGTATGCGAGCGCGCTGGCGCTCGACGGCGACGACCTGCTGATCGGCTCGCCCGCCGTGGATCGTACGGGCGTCGTGTACCACTATCGTCGCGCGGCGGGCTCGTGGCGGCTGCACGAGGTGATCCGACCCGGCAGCGAGACCGGCGCGGCCGGATTCGGTGCGACGCTGAGCCGGCAGGGTGACAGGCTGATCGTCGGAGCACCGGCGGCAGACTCGGGTTCCGGTCGGGTCGTCTTCTATGAGCGGCAGGCGAATGGCAGCTGGGGTGATCCGCGTGTCGTGAGTCCGTCACGCGCCATCGCGGGGCCCGGTGCGCGCGTCGGGTCGGCGGTCCTGCTCGATGGTGAGCGCGCGTACATCGGCGCGCCGGGTGCGGCCGCGGTGTTCGTGCTCGAGCGCGATGAGGAGGGCGCCTGGTCGGCAGCCGGTCAGCTGCATCCGTTCGACGCAGCCCGCGGCACGCAGTTCGGCGCTGCCATCGCTGCGGCGGAAGGCGAGGTCTGGGTGGGTGCGCCGGGTGCGAGCTCGTCCACCGGTCGTGTCTATCGCTTCATCGAGGATGAAGCGGGCGGCTGGCACAGTGCAGTGCGACTGGACGCGGACTCCGCGGATGGGCGGTCGTGGCCGTTCGCGTTCGGCTACTCGATTGCACTCGCCGATGACCGTGCGGTAATCGGTATGCCACAGCGCGATTTCGGCGAGGGCCGGGCGCTGGTGGTGGCGCGGGAGGGTGGCGCGTGGCGGTCGCGCCAGCTGCTCGAGGGTCAGATCTACTCCATTGGCAGCACCGTGACGCCCGGGGCGCGCTGCGAGGATGGCCGCATTGGCGAGTTCACGTGCGCCAACATGGAGCTCGTGTCGCATATGCCGGTGAGCGCGCTGGGCGGTGAACGCGGTGTCTGGGTCAACGATGTGTGGGGCTGGACGGATCCGCAGACGCGCAGGGATTACGCACTCGTGGCGCGTCGCGATGGTGCGTCGTTCGTCGATGTGACTGACCCGTCGGCGCCACGACTGGTTGGCAACCTCCCGCGCACGAGCGGCTCGCCGCCCTCGGTATGGCGCGACATCAAGGTGCTCAACGATCACGCCTACATCGTCGCGGACGGCGCCGGTGCGCACGGCATGCAGGTATTCGATCTGACGCGGCTGCGTGCGGTGGGCGGCGCTCCCGTCGTGTTTAATGCGGACACGACGTACCACAACATGCACAGTGCCCACAATGTCGTGGCGGACACGGCTGCCGGGTTCCTCTACATCGTCGGAGCCAACAGCGGTGGCCAGACGTGTGGCGGCGGGCTGCACATCGTGGACGCGCGCGATCCGAAGAGGCCGGCGTTCGCCGGCTGCTACAATGATCAGGCGGGCTCGAACCCGCGCGGCTATACGCACGACGCGCAGTGCGTCACATACAGCGGGCCGGACGCGCGGTATCGCGGACGGCAGATCTGCGTGGGATCGAATGAAACGGAGATCAACATCGCCGATGTCACCGACAAGTCGAACCCCGTGACGGTGGGACGCAACAGCTATCCGAACGTCGCGTATGCGCACCAGGGCTGGTTCGACGAGGAGCAGCGGTTCTTCTACATGAACGATGAGCTGGACGAGCTCGAGGGAACGGTGCGAGGTACGCGCACCATCGTGTGGGATCTGACGGAGCTGGATGACCCGATCGTCGCGCGCGAGTATTTCGGGCCGGTCGTCTCTTCGGACCACAACCTCTACGTGAAGGGCGACCGCGTCTACGAGTCGAACTACGGCAGCGGCCTGCGCGTGCTGGACATCAGCGACCGCACGAATCCGCGCGAGATCGGGTTCTTCGACAGCGCACCGTACAACGACAACGGTCCGGGCCACAGCGCAACGCAGAGCGGCGCGTGGAGCAACTACCCGTTCTTCGAGAGCGGCATCATCGTGTTTACCAGCGTGCGCGAGGGGCTGTTCATCGTGCGTGTCGTGGACCCGGTCCCGATCAGCTGACCGCGGGTTCGTGAACGTACAGCCATTGAGGAACACACCTGCCGGCGGTGAGGCGCTCACAGTAGAGGGCCTGACCCGCCGGTTCGGTCCGCACACGGTTCTGGACAATGTCAGTTTCACCGTTGCCTCGGGTCAGGTCGTGGCACTGATCGGGCCGAACGGTGCAGGGAAGAGCACGTTGCTCAGGTGCGTGGTGGGCGCGGACCGTGCTGACGCCGGGCAGGTGCGATTCGGCGGTCGACCGATCGACGAGTCGGATCCCTGGGTCCGTGCTGCGGTCGCCGCCGCACTCGACGATGTGGACTTCTTTCCGGACCTCTCGGTCACGGAGCATCTGGAACTCCTCGCATTTGCGCACGGCACGCCGGTGAGTGTGGCAGGGCGAGTGGTGTCGGAGCTTGGCCTGGAAGCGGCGCGCGACCAGCTGCCGCCGAGCCTGTCCGCGGGCCAGCGGAAACGCCTGGCACTGGCTTCATGCTTTGTCCGCCCGCGCCGGCTGCTCGTACTCGACGAACCGGAGCAGCGCCTGGACGCTGCAGGCCGTTCATGGCTGAGCCGCCGACTGATCGAGGAGAGGGCGGCAGGCACCGCGGTATTGATGGCATCGCACGACGCTGATCTGGTCGAGGCCGTAGCCGACACGCGTATCGAGCTCGAGGCGTGAGCCACGCGACGATGGCCGTGCCATCCGCGCGGCTGTGGCGCAGACGCCTTCGGGAATTGCAGCGCGGCCACCATGTACGGTCGCGCGGTGAGCTGCTGACCCAGCTCTATACCCTGCTGTGGATCGGCGTCATCTACGGCGGCGCGTTCGCGTCCGAGGTCAGCCGCATTTCGGCCTCTCCGACGGCGGGCATCGTATCCGTGGAGCGGCAGTGGATCGCCGCCGCGGTGCTGCTGGCGAGTGCGGGTCTCGGCTGGAAGTCGCTGCGGGCGCTCGGACCCCTTCTCGTCACGCCCGCCGAACAGACGTGGGGTCTCTCCAGTCCGATCGACCGTCACGAATGGCTCCTTCCCAGGTTCTCGCTGCTGCTTGCCGGTGGAGCGCTTACCGGCGCCGCTGCCGCCGGCCTCGTGGCATTCCTCACAACACCTGGCGGCGCTCTGGCGATCGCCGTGGCCAGCGGAGGATGCCTGGGGGCAGCTTTCATTGCGGGCGGCGTCGTGGCGCAGAATGCGGCGGGCTCGAGATGGCCGGATGCGGCGGGCTCGAGATGGCCGGATGTGGCGGGACCCCTCTTGTTGTCGGCCGGAGCGCTGGCAGCGGCGATACTGGTGGCCACGCATTTCGGCGGGTGGCGCCTCCCTCGCGCGGGCAGGATTCCGGGCGTGATCCTGCTACCGGTATTGCTGTCTGTGGCCGCTGTCGCCGTCGCCCTCGGCGTGCGGTCGCTCCGCCGCCTGGACCGCATATCACTCGGTGCGGGCACGGACCTCGCCGGGGCGCTCGTCACCGCGACCGTCTCGCTGGATCCGTCCCTGCTGACCCGCGTGATCGAGTACAGGCGGTGGCGCCGGGTCGGCCGTGTCCCGACCGGCAGTCTGCTGGCCGCTCCGCCGGGCATCCCGGGACGGACGTGGGCGCTGCTCCAGGCGGATGTTCGCAGATCCGGCCGACGTCCGTCGGCCCTGATCGCATGGGCAGGGCTCGCCCTCGCCCAGTACGCGCTGGTCGTCGTGGCCCCGTCCGTCGCCGGCATCGCCCGCCTCGTCGGCGCATACCTCGCCGCCGGAGCGTTCGCGGCGGGGCTCCGCACCATCTCGCATTCGGACGGCCTGCGACGCGCGCTCGGAGGCAGCGATCGCGCGCTCCGGATGATCCACCTCGCCATCCCCGCTGCAGCCGCAGCGCTCTGGTGGATTCTCACCCGCCCCGCGGGCGGGTCATCGACCGGCCTGATGGAGATCGTGATGCTGTCGGGGGTGGTGGCCGCCGTGTACCGTGCAGCCAAGCGGCCACCCATCGACTACAGTGCACCTGTCGTCGAGACCCCGCTCGGGCTGTTGCCGCTGGGCCTCGTGCTCCAGCTCGCCCGCGGGCCGGACGTCCTGGGCGGCGTCATCGTCCTTCAGATACTGCTGACGCGCTGACCCGCTGAACAGCGCAGCATTCGTTGACGGTCACTCGCCGACTCGGGACCCGACACCGTGTCGCAACCGCCGTTTAAGCACCAGATAATCGCCCGCCCGTAGCTTCGTCCCGCGAACAACAAAGTTTCCAAATACAACGGCAGAGAGAAAACGATGAAGCGCATGATGTCGATAGGGCTGCTCGCCTTCACTGCGGCGGCGGCGGCGTGTGACAGTGACTCCACCGGTCCCGGCGCGCAGGGCAGCTACGACCTGGAAGTGACAGGGGCATACACGGAGACAGCGGAAGGCCCGGCGTGGTTCGGCTCGGACTTGAACGACGATGGCGATCCGGTCTTCATGCTGCTGTTCGGTGATGAATCGTCGCGCCATCTCGTGATCGCCGGGCGTGAGGGCGCCACCCGTCCGGACGTGGGCACACATGCGATCGAGGAAGGCAGCTGGGACCTGCTGCACGTGGTCTCCGATGGCGACGAGCTGCTGGGAATGTTCTATGCCACAGAGGGCCAGATCACGATCACCAGCTCGAGCAGCGGCAGGATCCGGGGGACGATCGAGTTCGTCGCCTCAGAGCTGCTCGGAGAGACCGAGGTCACCGGGTCGATCACGTTCGACGCGGTTCCGGCCCCGGCGGCACTGATGCAGACGACGGTGTCGGCGGCGCGCTCCATGCACTGACCGCCCGGTACCCGAACCGGGAGGGAGAGTCAGCCATGCAGACCGTCAGAGGGACATTCGGCATGATAGCCATATCCCTTCCGGTCCGACATTCGGCATGATGGCCATATCCCTTCCGGTCCGGCGAGCGCGCTGTCGGCGCAAGTTCCTGCGCTTCTTTCCGGGCGGATTCCGCGATGAGACGTATCTGGAGTGGGAGCGGGACTACAAGTGGGAGACGCATCGGCGCTGGAAGGCGGCGCTGAAGCCATCGGAGTACAGGCGTCTGCTCGATGCGGGCGACTACGTGGAGATCGCAGCTCGCGCGATCCGTGTCGAGCAGCAGTCGCGGCACAGCATGATCTTCTCATTCGAGAAGATGGCGCTGCGCGATGCCGTCCGATCGGAAGATGGCGCGCGTCTTTTCGCGGCCGGCCTCTACCGGTTCCTGCACGGCCGCGGCAGCGCCGAGCAGCGCTTCAACGAATGGGTCGAGGTCGTCGCCAGCCTCCCGCGCATTCAGACGCGGGTCCTCACCTGGCCGCTCGTCACCGTTTTCGGCTTCATTGCCCGGCCGGATCGCCACATCTTCCTGAAGCCGACCGTCACCCGCGAGGCCGCGCGGCAATACGGCTTCGACTTCATCTACCGGTCGCGTCCGTCGTGGGAGACGTATGCGAGCCTGCTGGAATTCGCGGCGCTGCTGCGCCACGATCTGCATGACCTCGGCCCGCGCGACATGATCGACCTACAATCGTTCATGTGGGTGCTGGGATCCGCGGAATACGATTGACACCTGAGCGCAGGGTGGCGCGGCGCGAGCGGGCCCAGATACCCTGTCAACATGCCAGGCGCGGGCGCGAGCGGGCCCAGGTACCTGTCAGCATGCGAGGTCGTCGTACGTTCCTCCGGTATATGGATCCGCTCCTGAATCGCCGCAGTCGAGACATGACCAGAGCGCTCATCGTGGCCCTGCTCGCCGCCATTTCCGCATGTTCACCGACCGCGCCGGATGAAGCGGTCGAGCTGAGCGTCGGCATGGCGCGGTGGGAAAGCGTCAGATCCGCCGCGTACGAGCTCGTGCTGGAGAGGACGACCTGCGAGTGCCTGCCGGAGTGGTTGATCCCCGTCCGCGTGACGGTGCAGGGTAGCCAGGTCACGTCGGTCGTGAACGAACAGACCGGCGAGCCGGTCGTCATCGAGATCTACCACGCGATGAGTGTCGATGAGCTGTTCGGCGTGATCGAAGACGCCATAGCACGCGATGCCGACACACTCGAAGTGACCTACGATCGGCAGCTGGGCTACCCGACATCGATCTCAATCGACTATGATCGCAATGTCGCGGACGACGAGCTGGTGATCACCGCCCACAGCCTGGAGCCGCTCGATTGAGCGCTCGAAATTGACCGCGCTCGACTCGCAGTTGTGCCGTTCCCGCACACGAAATCGAACACGCTCTCACGCCCGCTCCCACTCCCGCTCCCGGAAAGAGGACGCTAGCCGCCCCGGCCATACACCCTCTTGCCTCGCGAGCGCGGGACTGGGGATACGGCTGATTCTCAGCGCACAGTCACGGACAGGGCCGGTGAGTCGGTGTACATGACGAGATAGAAGCGGCCGGCCTCGCGGAATGTGAACGTGCCCGGTGCCGAGGCCTCCAGCCGCGCGTTGCCTCCGTCGAAGTCGAAGATCTGAAGGCCGCCGCTCGGATCACTCCGCTCCAGACGATACTCCCGCCCGGCTAGGGCATCGATCCCGATTACGTGGAAGCTGAACAGGTCACGGATCAATTCATTCCAGGACATGGGCCCGCGCTGCTGCGCTGTCAGTGCCATGTGGCCGCAGTTGTGGTCGGTGAAGACATGGGTCCCGTCGACCCCGACCACCGGCGCGTTACACACGCCCTGGTAATCAGGCAGCACGCGGATGTACGACCACTCTCCGGCACAATCGGGTGTCGAATCCCACGACAGGTAGGGGTCCGTCCAGCTCGCGGGTACGAGGCACACCGACAGGACGCGGAGATAATCCTCGTCGTGCACCGTTGCTGTCGCTGGTATGGCCACCATCGTGGTGAGCTCGAACTCTGCACCCGGGGCGAGATCCGCTACGTCGACGTGGCCGAACGTGCTGCCCTCCGTCGGATAACACGGCTGGTCGCTCCAGAGGCACAGGCGGAGCGACACATCCGTTGCCGCAGTGCGCGTGGAGAGATTGCGCAGCCGGTACGTAACTTCGAACGGCTCACCGATGCGGATCTTGGCGGCCGTGACCGGCTCGATGTACGGCACGAGAACAGGCAGCGGAATATGCGCTTCGAAGGACGCCGTATCATTGGCTGCCTCAGCGTCATGCGAATCATGGATCGTCACATGAAGACGAAACAGGTCGCTTCCGGGACCAGCGGCGCCATGAACCACGTAGTCGTTCGTGATCGCCAGCGTGGTGCGAAGCACGGCGCTGTCCCCCGGAGCCAGGGACGGAATCGAGTCCGAGGCCGGACCGTCCAGATGATCGTTCCACAGCATGACTGCGCGCGCTGGAGCCGTCTGCGTGCCGCGGTTGCGAACGACGTACTCGACAGTGATGTCGCCAGCAGGCGCCACCGGGTGACCGGTCGCGGCATCCGTCCCGGCCTGTTCCGCCAGGTATGCAGCCGTCACAGCCAGGTCGAATCCCTCCACCTCACAGGCACCGGCCCTGTCGCACGGGCCCGTCGGGTCGGAGCACGCGATCAGCGCGAGAAACGGCAGCGCCAGAAACGGAATGGCCGCGATGCCGCGACGGATCACGCGTCCCCTCATTTCTGCACCGTAATAGTCAGGGACGGTGAGGGCGTATAGGTCGCGACGTAGATGCGTTGCGCCGCCCCGACACGGATGGCCGCTCCAGGATCGAGGTCGTGCAGTGCACTGCCGTTCGCGTCATAGATGCGCACCGGCACGGCTTCGGTCGACCGATCGATCGAATACGTAGTGTCGGCCAGTGCATCGAACGAGACCAGGTGGAATGGCCGTACCGCCGCCAGCCTCTCGGCCGGCTCCGGCGCCACGGGTTGTATTCCGCAGTTGTACGACGGCAGTGTGACGGGTATCCCCGGCGCCAGCAGTGGTGGTGCGCAGGCACCCTCGTAATCCGGCACGACGAAGAAATTCGACCAGAAAAGACACTCCAGGCCGACGTACGACAGGTACGGTCGGGCATCGTCCGATCCGCCGGTGCATAGAAATCCCGTGTATCGGAGATCTTCGTCCTGCCAGGCTGCGGTCGGGGGAACCACGAACTGATCGGCGATCAGCACGTCGCTGTCCGGTGTCAGTGCGGGGATGCCGAAAGACACAAAGGTTGTAAACTGACCCGCATAGCAACCGATGGAGCCCTCGAACAGACATGCCGTCAGCGTCATGGCTGGCGAAGGCGCGAACCTGGACAGATTGCGAACACGCATTGATGCGGCGAATGGTTCGTTCACGCGAATGTCGTCAGGAACGGACTCACTGACGACACGCAGCACCGGTACCGCAATATGTACCTGCTCGGATACCGCGAAATTGTTCGCGAACGCAGTGTCATTTGGGAAATAGACCTGCACGCTGACCTGAGTCAGGTCAGTGCCTGGCGACAATCTCGAGCGCACCGTATCAATCACGAGCTCGGCGTCCAGCGTGTCCCCGGGCGCGATTACCGTGAGAGTGTCGGTGCTACTCCCGTCCATCACATAGGCCGCGATGAAAGGTGCAGCGGCGGAATCGCCCAGGTTGATGATGCGGTACGTGATACGGAGTTCGTGCGGCGAAACGGCACGCAGGTTGGTTACCGGGTGAACACCGATCGACGCACTCGTCACGCGCACGTCCTCGATCGCGAAATCCACGACCGCGGGTTCGCAGGGAGTCGGACACGGGTCGATCGTGTCGGGGCCGACGGGGTCTGAGCATGCCCCGAACAGAGCGAGCGCGGCCAGCGCAATTCTACTGTGCTTCATCGGCTTCATGCAGGCAGGCAACATATGGTATCAACGCGCGACGCGGCACGAGTCCGCACAATGCAGGCAGAATACCGCTAGCCGCCCTCGAACTCCGTGAGCTGCGGTTCGACCTCCGTCTCCATGCAGCTCGGGCAGATACCGTGGCTGAAGCGCGTCGTCGTATGTTCGGCGATGTAGTGCTCGACGGTCAGCCAGTAGTCGCGGTCGTCGCGGATCTTCCTGCAGTACAGGCAGATCGGCAGGATGTCCCGGAGCGTCTTCACTTCCGCAAGTGATGCTTCCAGCTCGCCAACCAGCCGCGCACGCTCGATCTCGAGCTCCTTGCGCGCCGTGATGTCACGTGCGACGGAGTAGATGACGCGCTCGATCAGGCGAGGCGCTGCATTCCACAGGAGCCAGCGATACGAACCGTCGCTGCACAGATAGCGATTCTCGAAATGCACGGCCCGGCCGCCGCCCCTCACAGCTGCGTTCTGCTTCAGGGTGCGCTCGCGATCGTCCGGGTGCACGAACTCGATGAACGGCCGCGACATCAACTCCTCGCGGGTGAAGCCGAGCGTCGTCTCCCACGCGGGATTGAGACGTCTGAAGTGGCCGTTGAAGTCGAGGAAGCAGAACAAGTCCTGCGATATGTCAAAGAATCCCTCGAGCTGATGAAGCGTGGTGACCCGGTCGTGGCGGCACAGGGCCAGCTCGAGGTGCGCGTGGAGCTCCCGATCGCTGCATCCCGCCACGACGTAGCCATACGGCTCCTCTGGCCCGGTGTCGGTCACATTCGCACTGTCGGCATCGGTGCCGATGAAGACGATGGGGATGTCGAGGTGCTGGCGGATTGCGGTCGCCGCAACTCCACCGTTCAGCTCGCCGCGCAGCAGCATGCGCATCAGGACGATGTCCGGCTCGGTCGAGGCCGCCAGCGTGAGCGCCGCGCCGCCCGACGCGGTGGTCCCGGCAACCTCGTAGCCGAGGCGGCGCAGTGTCGCCTGCAACGCTGCGGCAGCGACATCGTCGTCGTGTACGATCAGAATTCGTCGCGTGGCCATTCCGTCTGGTTCCGCCGGAGGCAGGGACTCGAGTGAAGCAGCTCGGACGCGCCGGCATGGCGCCCCGGTCATCCCGCAATTTACCTTGCGTCGAGCCGTCCTCCAACCAGGACGAGGTGAACTGTGAAATCGACGCTGTGGAGCGCGCTCGCGGCCGGTCTTCTCGGGACCGCGGCCTTCATGGCTCTGTCCTTTGCCCCGGTGGACTGGAAGCGGTGGCAGCCGGCGACATGCATGCCGGATCACTGCTTCTGCGAAGCCGTCCGCGCCGGGCCCATACGGCAGCCCGCCAACACGGCCTCCAGTCTGGTGTTTCTCCCCGTAGCCGCGGCCCTCTTCGCCACGGCCGCGACCCGGCGTCGCCAGCGGCCCCGCAACGGCAGCGCGGGACCGCTGCTCGCGCTGCCCGTCTACGCTGCGATCTTCGCCGGCGCAACACTCGTCATCGGCATCGGGTCGATGTTCTATCACGCTTCGCTGACGTTCCGCGCACAGACGACCGATGTGCTCGGCATGTACCTGATCGGATCGTTCCTCGTCCTCCATAACGCCGCACGCGTCTGGACCATCCGTGAGCGCACCGCCGCGGCGCTGTACTTGATCGGCAACGGCGCGCTGCTGTGGATGCTGGTGGCAGTTCCGGAAGCACGCCGCTATGTCTTCGGCGTTCTGGTCCTGTCCGCGATCGTGCTCGAGCACGCGGCACGCTCACGGGGCGACATCCGTTCCCGGCCCGGCTATTTCCGGGGCGCGCTCGCCATGTTTCTTCTCGGGTTCGGAATCTGGACGCTCGACATCACGCACACGGTCTGCCGCCCCGAGAGCTTACTACAGGGCCATGCGGCATGGCATGTTGCGAGCGCGGCCTCGCTGTTCTTCATATTCATGTACTACCTGTCGGACGCAGCTCCAATCACCGGCCGCCGATCGTGAAAGGAGACGCCAATGAACAACAGCGCCCGCGCACTGGCCGTGCTGGTCGGCTCTCTCCTGTCTGCCGGTTGCGGCACCGACTCGATGTCCGCGCGCGACATCGCGGGCAGCTACACCCTCGTGCGGGTCGACAGCAGCACACCGCCATTCATCATGACATATGAGAAGACCGGCGTGTCCGGAGTCATGTGTGTGGACACGACGTTCGCGCAGCTGCTCCACGTGCACGCGGATGGTACTGCCACGCATGAGACGCGGCAGACCGAGTACTGTCCGGGCGACGATCCCGCTGATCGAGGCTTCAGCGTGCCGGGCACCTGGCGGTTGCACGGAGACAGCTTCCACGTGCGACTGACCGGTCCATCACTGGACGGGCCGACGAGTGCGGAATTCGGTGCGGTGGTCGAAGGCGACGAGATCATGTTTCGAAATCCGGCCGGTGGCGATGCGACGGGTGCCGGGTCGGTTGAGCAGGTGTATCGCCGGGTACGGTGAACCGGGTCGGGCCCGGACGGACGGACCCGGACCCGGCTTCACTTTGGAGTTTATGTCGCGACCATCCATGATAATTTCCCATTAACTGGCCGGAGCTGGCCAAGTCCACGTCAATCGTGCTCATTTGTGGGCCTTTTCCATGGCTGAAAGGAGCGGTTCCGTAGAATGAAGCCAGGTCCGGAGTTTCCGATCGAGGCGATCGGCCATGTCGAGTCGCCACTGACCAATCCGGCGGAAGCCCCGAAGCAGGGCACCGAAGGGTCACCGCCGGCGTGGCTGGTGTTCAGGCCGGAATACCAGGAGGGCCTCGGCGATCTGAAGGTCGGAGACGAGGTGCTCGTGCTGACGTGGCTGCACCTCGCCGACCGCCGGACGCTGCGGGTGCGGCCGCGCGACGATCAGAACGCGCCACTGCGCGGCGTATTCAGCACGCGATCGCAGGACCGGCCGAATCCGCTGGGTCTCCATCGTGTGAGGATCGTCGACACTGCGGGTCCGACCCGTTTCCAGGTGGTCGATCTGGAGGCGGTCGACGGCACGCCGATCATTGATGTAAAGCCGATTCTCGAGTCCGATGGTGAGCGATGAGCACGCACGCGCTGTCCCCCGATGATTTGCGGTTCCGGGCCGAGTTCGAGACGTGTGCGTTTCCGGCCGCACAGTTCGATCACCGCGCACATGTCCGGCTGGCGTACGTATACCTTGCCGAAAACGATGCCGACACCGCGGTGTCCCTCATGCGCTCGGCGCTCACCGCGTTTCTCGAGCACAACGGTGTCCCCGCCACGAAGTATCACGAGACGCTGACACGGGCCTGGATCCTGGCCGTCCGGCACTTCATGACACGGTCACCTGACACCGAATCGGCCGACGCGTTCATCCGCGCGAATCCCGAGCTGCTGGACACGAAAATCATGCTGACGCATTACTCGGCGGACGTTCTGTTCTCCGAAGACGCACGGCGTCGCTTCGTTGGACCGGACCTGGACGGCATTCCGGGAGCGTGAATTCGCAGTCATTCCGGGTCCGTGAATACGTAGCATCAGGCGGGTTCCTACGTCATCCGACCCATCACTGCGCGGTCGGTGGGGAGGCAGGTTGGAGGTGCAGTTTCCTCTAACGTGCCGGAGGTCTCATGGAACGCCTCGTTATCCCCACCGTCCTGACGCTACTCTGTGCCGCGCCCGGGCTCGCCCAGACTGTGCCCCCGCTGACGCCCGGCGCCGAGGTGCGTGTGAACAGCCCGTCCGTCTCCGGCCGCTATGTGGTCGACGGGCACAATCCTGAGACTCTGTCGCTGCGCGACAGTGTCGGCGGCATCGTGCACGTACCGATGGCCACCGTGACGGAGCTGTCGGTCTCGCGCGGCGCCCGCCCCGCGGGTGCCCGGGCTCTGCGCGGCGCGGGATTCGGACTACTGATCGGCGCGGGGAGCGGCGCGGTCATCGGTTTCGCGAGCGGCGACGACCCGGGCGGATTCATTTCGTTCACGGCCGAGGAAAAGGCGCTGATGGCGGGAACTCTGATGGGCGGCGCCGGAGCGGTGGTCGGCGCCGTGGTCGGCCTCCTCTCGCGCGGCGAGCAGTGGGCGGCCGTGCCGCTGAACTCCATACGCGGTGGCCCCTCCGTCGACGGCGGCGTGACGATCGGCTACGCCATACGATTCTGATCCCTGTGAGGGCCGCCCGAAGGCGACCCTCAGGCATCAGACGCGCAGCGTGAACGGCGGATACTCGTCACGCATCAGCAGCAGGTAGGACTCGACACGGATGTCCCAGGCCAGCACGCCGATCGCGAAGCCGTACAGCGTTTCGGGATAGCGCCCGGTGAACAGGATGACGACCCATGCGATGGCGGTCGTCAGTCCCCACGCCACGCCGAGCAGCCACAGCACGCACAGGTGCGGGATCGCGAGGAAGAAGCGAAAGAAAACGGTCAGGCGGTTACGTGGCGCGTCCGGGCGCGGCAGCACCAGCTCCGCCGGGTACGGCTCGTCGCCGAACGGCGGATACTCATCGCGCAGGAGCGTGACGTAAGCGATCGCGCGGACACGCCAGCGGAGGTAGAACGCCGTGAGCTTCCACAGGCCGTCGGGATGCTCGCGTGTGAACAGGATGAAGAACCAGGCGACGACTGCGGCAAATGCCGCGACCACTCCCAGCAGGCCGCTGCCGGAGCTCCAGCCCCAGCTCATTCCCTCCTCGGTACTCCAGCTCGCCAGACCGATACCGGCCACCGGGCCGCCCACGAGGATGATGTGGGGAAGCGCCAGGAAGAACCTGAACGCTACAGTCAGTCGGTTCCGGTCCTCGGTCGCCGCCGGGATGGCTACAGTCACAGGGTAGGTCGGTGTCTGTTCCAGGCCTTCGTCCGGCGTGTCCATGGCTCCCTCTCGACTCGAGAATCGGAATACTCCTGACCCTACGCGCTGCGGCCCCTCATTGTTGCAGCGCCTGTCTGCCGGCGCTGTCGACCACACGGCCGCGCTCCAGCACGACCCGCCTGTCCGCGAGGGCATCGGCCTGCGCCGGGTCGTGCGTGATCAGCACCACCGCGACGCCGCGATCACGTACGCGGCGAACGAGATCCATGACCAGCGCGCGCTGGGCCACGCCGAGCGCCGCGGTCGGCTCGTCGAGGATGAGCAGGCGCGCACCGCGGTGCACGGCGCGGGCGATCGCGAGCGCCTGCTGCTGACCGCCCGACAGCGTGGCTGCGGCCTGCTCCGGGTCGCGCAGGGGAATGCCGAGGTCGCTCAGCTCGCGGAGCACCGCACTGCGGCACGCGCCCACGTCGATGCGGCGGAGCGGTCCTCTGCCCGTCACGGGCTCGGCCCCGAGATAGAAGTTGCGCCAGACGCTCATCAGGGGAACGAGCGCCAGATCCTGGTAGACTGTCGCAATGCCGCGCGCCAGTGCATCGCGCGGCGAGCGGAAGCGGATCTCCACATCGTCCAGCAGCAGTCGTCCCGACGTCGGCGGGTAGACGCCGGAGAGGACGCGGATGAGCGTGGACTTGCCTGCGCCGTTGTCGCCGAGCAGGCATGTCACCGCGCCGGCATGCGCCTCGAAGCTGACATCATCGAGCGCGGTGACACCGCCGAACGTCTTAGTGACGTGTTCCGCACGCAGCAGCGGGGTCATGCGGCCCTCAGCGCGTGCCGTCGCATCCAGTCGTTCACCAGCACGGCAGCGATCAGCATTGCGCCGAGAAATACCTGGAACCAGTCGGCGTCAGCGCCAGTGATGACGATGCCCTGCTGCACGATACCGAAGATGAGGGCGCCGAGCGCCGCTCCGACCGCAGTGCCGTAACCTCCGGTCAGCAGCGTACCGCCAATGACGGCCGCGATGATCGCCCGGAACTCCTGGCCCTCGCCACGCAGCACATCAGCGCCCGTGAATCGCACGGCCTGCATGATGCCGATGAGCGCGCCCGCGAGCGCGGTCGTCACGAACAGCGCGACCTTCACGCGGCGGACGGGAACGCCGGCGTTGCGCGCAGCATCCGCACTGCCGCCTGCGGCGTAGATCCAGTTACCCGCGCGCGTACGCCGCAGCAGCCACGTCGCGAGCAGTGTGAACGCGATCCACCAGATCACGCTCACGCGGAGCGGTCCAATATCGCTCGCGAACAGGATGCGCCACACGTCGTAATCCGGCGCCGTCGTGATGCCCCCGATCTGTGTGCGTCCTGTCAGTCGCCGGCTGAGGGCGATGGTGAGGCCGCGCAGCACGAAGAGCGTGCCCAGTGTCACGAGGAACGACGGCACGCTCGTGCGCACGACGAGCAAGCCGTTGCCGAGGCCGATCGCGCCGCACAGCACGAGTGCCGCGGCGACCGCGGCGCCCAGCGGCCAGCCGGCTTCCACGGTGAGCAGCATCACGGTCATGCCGCTGACGCCGATGATGGAGCCGATCGACAGATCGAACTCGCCGCCGATCATCAGCAGCGCAACCGCCACGGCGAGGATGCCGAGCGGCGCGGCGGCGTCGAGGTACGCGGCCGCGCCTTCCAGCGAACGGAACGGCGCGCCGCCGGCAACGGCGAAGAACAGCCAGACCAGGATCAGGGCCGCGAGCGGCCCGAATTCCGGCGCGGCGACGATCCGTCTCACCGGATGCCGCGAGCGGTCAGATCGATGACGGAAGCGGCATCGGCGCGCGTGACGAAGCCGGGACCCGTGCGAATGATGTCGCCGCCGCCCGGCAGAGCGCGCGTCTCGAGGTACTTCACGAGCAATATCACCGGCAGATACCCCTGGAGGTACTGCTGCTGATCGATCGCGAACAGCACCTCGCCGTCACGAACCGCTTCGAGCACGCGCGGCGTGAGATCGAACGTACCGAATGCTACGCGGCCTGCCCGTCCCGTAGCGCGCAGAGCGGCGAGTGCGGGGTCGGCACCGCTCGGCCCGAGCGCGAGCATGCCGTCGATGCTGCTGTCCGCGCGCAGCGCACCTGCGATGCGCTGCTGCGCGTCCGCGGGGTCGGCCAGGCTGACCCCGAGCACGGTTGCGCTGGCACCACTCTCCGCGAGCGCGTCCGCGAGACCGCGGCAGCGCAGGTCCTGCGCGGTATTGCCGACCTCGTGATTGATGCACAGCGCGCGGCGCACGCCCGCCGCTGCCAGCCGCTCACCACCCGCGAACCCTGCCTCGTACTCCGTCTGCCCCACGTGCGCGAGCGCGCCCAGCGCGCGGTAGTCGTCCGCACCCGAGTTGATCGAGATCACGGGTATGCCCGCGTCGGTGGCGGCCCGGATCGCGCCGGCGAGCGCCGCAGGGTCCGGAATAGACACGACCAGACCGTGCGGGCGTGACGCCGTCGTCGACCGGATCAGGTTCGACATCTCGACCATGTCGAAGCGTGTCGGCGCCTGGTACTGCACGTCCACGCCGAGGTCACGCGCGGCATCCCGCGCGCCGTTCGAGACGACCGACCAGAACGCATCGGCGGACTGGCCGTGCGTAACGAAGGCGATCCGGATCGTGTCGCGTCCGCTCGCGCTCGCGGCGGAGCCGGGCCCGGCGCTGTCGCAGCCGGTCACCGCGAGCAGGGCGGCGATGAGTATGGCGTGGTATCGCATCGGGGCAGAATGCCACCGGTCAAGCGGCCGGCGCCAGTGCTTCCGGGCCCCAAGGTGATCGGCACGAAGGGAGAATCCCCGCAGGACGCGTCAGGATCTGCCTGATTGCGACGCCCCCCGGGTGTGCCATTGTGGGAGTATCCCCGCGCCTGGAGGAGACCAATGGCAATCCTGAGCAGCGCAGTTCCCGCAGCGGCCGGTACCGGAGCGCGGTGTCCGGAAGCGCAGGCGGACGGAGTACCCTGTCAGGATCTCGGCCGCGACTGCGAGATCTGCGTGAGGACCGAACATGCGCTGGTGGCCATCATGCCGGCCCCGCCACCGGCCATAGTCATGCCGCGGATCACGCTGCCGGGCGGGCCGCATGCGTGAGCTTCGCATTCACGGCCGCGGCGGTCAGGGCGCCGTCATCGCATCGAAGGTACTGGCCGTTGCGCTGTTCCGGGAGGGACGCTGGGTGCAGTCATTCCCCGCGTTCGGTGTCGAGCGACGCGGCGCACCGGTCACTGCGTTCCTGCGTGTCGCGGGTGTGCCCGTCCGTCTGCGCTGCGAGGTGGCGGCGCCGGACGACCTCATTGTCCTCGATCCCACGCTCATCGACGCGATCGACGTAACGGCCGGCCTGAAGCCGGGTGGCGGCATCCTCATCAACAGCGACCTGCCACCGGAGCACTACGTGTCGCTTCAGGAACGATTCCATGTCGCGACGGTGGACGCGGGTGCGATCGCGGCCGCACACGGCATCGGGTCGCGCACGCAGCCGATCGTGAACACGGCGATCCTCGGGGCATTCGCGTGCTGGTCGGGGCTGGTCTCACTCGATGCGGTTTGCGACGCAATCCTGGAGGAAGTCCCGGTGCGCGGTGAAGCGAACGTCGCGGCCGCACGCGCAGCGGCGGAGAGCGTGATCGCGGAGAGCACGGCAGCGAACGGTGCCGGAACGAAGGTGGCCCATGTCTGAGCCGGCCGTGACACACGACTCACCGCCGCGCATCTCCGTCAGCAGCACGAGCACGCTGGCGAATCGAACGGGGTCGTGGAAGTACATCCGGCCCCGTTACCAGGACGGTGTGGCACCGTGCAACGCACGCTGCCCGACTGGCGTCGACGTCGAAGGCTACATGAACCTCCTGCGCGAAGGTAGAATTGCCGACGCGCTGGACCTGGTGCTGCGCGAAAATCCCATGCCCGCCATTACCGGCCGCGTGTGTCACCACCCGTGCGAGCTGGCGTGCAATCGCGCGCAGTATGACGACCCGGTCGCAGTTCATCTGGTCGAGCGGGAGATGGGCGACCGCGTCCTTTCCATGCCCCCGCCTGTACTGCGGCGCACGCACACCGAGAAAGTCGCCGTCGTCGGATCGGGACCCGCGGGTCTCGCGTGCGCATACCACCTCGCGCGCCTCGGCTACGGTGTCACCGTCTTCGAGGAAGCAGCGAAGGCGGGCGGGATGCTGCGCCAGGGGATACCGGACTATCGGCTGCCGCGCGACATCCTCGACCGCCAGATCCGCTGGTTCAGTGATGCAGGCATCGAGTTCCGCTGCAACACGCGCATCGCGGGCGAGTACGCCGACAAGCTGCTGCGCGATTATGCCGCTGTGTTCGTCGCGACGGGTGCCCACCGGTCCCGTCCGCTGGGCGTGACGGGGGAGGACAGCCCGCGCGTGATGGCCGGTCTCGATTTCCTGAAGGCGGTGAACCGTGGTGAAGCGCCGGAGATCGGACGTCGCGTCGTCGTCGTGGGCGGCGGCAACACCGCGATCGACTGCGCACGCACGGCCCTGCGGCTCGGTGCCACGCCCGTCGTGCTGTACAGGCGAACGCGGCAGGAAATGCCGGCGATCGCCGCGGAAGTGGACGAGGCCATGCGCGAGGGAATCGCGTTCGAGTTTCTGGCCGCACCACGTGCGGTGCACCACCTCCAGGGCCGGCAGGCAGGAGTCGAGTGCGAGCGCATGGTGCTCGGCGAGCCGGATGCGAGCGGACGGCGCCGCCCGGTGCCGTCGAATGCCGGGACATTCAGCATTCTCGCGGAGACGGTGCTGACAGCGATTGGCGAGGAGCCCGGGCTGGAGGCGCTGCCGCTGCATGCAGCTGCGCCGGACCAGGCGCTCATCGATGAGCTGGGCGCGACGCCCGCGGCTGGCATCTGGGCGGGTGGCGACGCGGCCGGCATCGAGCGCACGGTCTCCGATGCGCTCGGATCAGGCAAGGTCGCCGCGATCGGGATCGATCGTGCGATCCGTACGAGGAACGGCGAGGAAGTCCCTCCGAACGACATTGCGGAGCTGCGCTGGAGCGGCGGCAACATCAGCATGTCGCGGTGGCGCGGCGACGATCCCGTGCAGCGCCACGGTGCAACGAATGAGGTGGTCGGATTCGACCGGCTGAATACGGCGCATTTCGTTCACGTCACGCGACAGCGCGAAGCACGCGATGCCGACCATGTCACGGTCGAGCCCGTGGGCACGGCGTTCGAGCGGGCGACTGACGGCACGGCGTTCGACTTCGGCGAGGTGAATCCGGGTCTGACGGCCATGCAGGCGCTGGAGGAGGCGCGGCGCTGCCTGAACTGCGGCGTGTGCAACCAGTGCGAGCTGTGCCTGATCCTGTGTCCCGACGTGGCCATCACGCGGCAGGAGGGCGGCACCGGCTTCGACATCGACCTGAACTACTGCAAGGGCTGCGGTGTGTGTGCCATGGAGTGCCCGCGCGGCGCCATCGTCATGACGCGGGAGGGGCTGTGAAGAAGGTGATCGTCGGCAACCACGCCGTGTCGCTGGGTGTGAAGCTCGCGCGGTGCGAGGTCATTTCCGCATACCCGATCACGCCGCAGACGCAGGTCGTGGAGATGCTGTCGGAGATGTGCGCGTCGGGCGAGCTGAACGCGCGCTACATCAAGGTCGAGTCGGAGCACTCGGCGATGGCGGCATGCGTCGGTGCGAGCGCGGCGGGCGTGCGCGCGTTCACCGCGTCATCGTCGCACGGCCTGGTCTACATGCACGAGATGCTGCACTGGGCCGCCGGCGGCCGGCTGCCGATCGTGATGGCAAACGTCAACCGCGCCCTGGGTCCCGGCTGGAACATCTGGGTGGACCAGAGCGACTCACTGTCGCAGCGCGATACCGGCTGGATCCAGCTGTACTGCGAGACGAACCAGGAAGTGCTCGATACGACCATCCAGGCGTTTCGGCTGGCAGAGGCCGTGGACCTGCCCGTCATGGTGGTTCTCGATGCGTTCTACCTGTCGCACACGGCTGAGCCCGTCGACATACCGGACCAGGCGCTGGTCGACGAGTTCCTGCCGCAGCGCAACGCGACGCACAAACTCGATACCGCCGATCCGCACGCATTCGGCGCGCTCGTGCGGCCGGAGGACTACACCGAGATGCGTCACGATCAGCAGCTCGCAATGGCGCGGGCCATGACCGCGTTCGACGCGATCGAGCAGGACTGGGCACGCCTCACCGGACGGTCGTGGCCGGCGCTGGAGGCGTACCATGCCGACGATGCGGATCTGCTCCTGCTCACGTCGGGCACCATCACGTCCACTGCACGCGATGTCATCGACGAGCGGCGCGCGGCGGGCGACCGGATCGGGCTCCTGAAGATGAAGATGTTCCGGCCGTTCCCGACCGCCGCATTGCGCACGGCTCTGCGCGGAGTGCGGCGGGTGGCTGTGCTCGACCGCAACGTCTCGCCAGGACACGGCGGCATCTTCGCGGAGGAGATCCGGTCCGCTCTCTACGACATGCCGCTCGATGACCGGCCGATGCTGTTCGGGTACGTGCTCGGCCTCGGCGGCCGCGACGTCACACCGGCCGTCATCAACGATATCATCGACAGCACGCGCACGGCGGTATCACCGGAACGCGAGGACCTCTGGGTGGGAGTGAAGTCATGACTCAGATCATGATCAGGGACGCCGTGCCGCAGCGCGAGCTGCTCGACTCGGGACATCTGGCCTGTCCCGGCTGCGGCGCGCCGCTCGCCATGCGCATGGTCCTCAAGGAGCTCGGCGAGAAGACCATCGTCGTGCTGCCCGCGTGCTGCTGGAGCATCATCGCCGGGCCATACCCGCAGTCGTCGCTGCACGTGCCGCTCTACCACACCGCGTTCGCGACCGGCGCCGCCGTCGCGTCGGGTGTGCGCGCTGCGCTCGTGGCGCGCGGCGATACCGACACGAACGTCATGGTGTGGGCGGGTGATGGCGGCACGTTCGACATCGGACTCCAGGCACTGTCCGGCGCCGCCGAGCGGAACGAGGACTTCATCTACGTCTGCTACGACAACGAGGCGTATATGAACACCGGCATCCAGCGATCGTCCGCCACCCCGTGGGGCGCCTGGACCACGACCACGCCGGCCATACAGCCCCAATCCACCCGCAAGAAGGACATCCTTGCCATCATGGCCGCGCACCGCATCCCATACGCGGCAACGGCATCGATCTCGCACCCCACGGACCTGCTCGCGAAGGTGCGCAAGGCAAAGGCGATGCGCGGCACGCGATTCCTGCACGTCCTCTCACCGTGCCCGCCCGGATGGAAGTACGCCGACGAACGCACGATCGAGCTCGGCCGCATGGCCGTGCGCAACCGCGTCTTCCCGCTGCTCGAGGTCGAAAACGGCGTCGACTGGCGCTTCACGGCCGACCATCCCGGTGATCCGGTCGACGAATACGTGCGCGCACAGGGCCGCTTCCGGCACATGGACGATGAGGCCATCCGCCATGCGCAGGCGGACGTCGATGCGCGTTGGGCATGGCTGTGCCGGCAGGTGGGCGAGGCAGGCTGATTGCCGCGTTCGAGGTCGTCGGGGCGTTCGATCTGCGTGGTGCTGAGACGGCTCTAACAGATTCAATCGCGGAGGGCGCGGAGGTTCTGGAGTACGGAGAGTCTGGACGGAGCCAGGGCAGATTCGGGTTTACCCGGCTGGTGACGCTACTCGAATCTATGAACGGGCGATGCATCTCCGCGCGCTCCTCACCTCCGCGCTCTCCGCATTGAATCTGCTAGAGAAGGCAGCCACGCCGTGAAGTACGCCGCAAAGTCCCCGCTGTCAGATCTACCCCTCGCCCGCAGCAACAGTCGGAGAGCCCCTATTCTCACGAACGCCGAAAGCCGCCCCGTCCATCGGTCGGAGTCGCTGCATCCATCCCTTTCCTCTTGACTATCTACATGTAGCCGTCGTACCCTTCATGTAGCCATTCTACAGGAGGGGTTCGTGGCCGGAGAATCCGCCCAGCTGCTGCCGGGCACACTGGACATGATGGTACTGCGCGTGGTGTCGGTTGGGCCGGAGCACGGCTTCGGGATCGGTCGCCGGCTGCAGGAGATATCGCGCGGTGTCTTCGATGTGAACCAGGGCTCGCTGTATCCGGCGTTGCAGCGTCTGCTGAAGGAAGGCTGGATCCGTGCGGAGTGGCGGCAGACGGAGAGCGGCCGGCGTGCGCGGTACTACCGTATCACGGCGTCGGGGCAACGACATCTGGAGCGGCAGCGGGACAGTTTTGCGCGGCAGGTGATGGCGGTGAATCGTGTACTCGCCTGGACGGGGTGAGGTAGCATGTCTGTGATCGACGGCTGGCGGGAGCGGCTGCGGCATCTGCTGCGACGGCGGGAGCTGGAGCGGGAGATGGAAGAGGAGATGGCGTTCCACGTCGAGGAGGAGAGGAGGCGTCGTGAAGCGACGGGCATGGCGCCGGGCGAGGCGAAGCGGGCGGCGCTGGTGACGTTTGGCGCGCCGGACCGGTTCCGCGAGGAGATGCGTGACACGTGGACGGGCAATCTGCTCCATGGATTCGGGCAGGACGTGCGGCTGGGCATGCGCCGGCTGTTGAAGCGGCCGGGCTTCACGGTGGTGGCGCTGTGCACGCTGGCGCTCGGAGTGGGTGCGAACACGGCCATGTTCAGCATGGTGCGCAGTGTATTGCTGGAGCCATTCCCGTACGGCGAGCCTGAACGGCTGGTGCTGTTCTGGGACCCGGCCGGGAGTCAGGCGGATGACACGTGGCTGAGCCTGCGCGAGCTGCTCGAGTACAGGGAAGCGACGCGCAGTTTCAGCGACATTGCCGGATACACGGATTTCGCGGCCAATCTGACGGACGGCGCGGCGCCGGAGCGGGTGAGCGCTGCGGCGGTGACATCGAACATGTTCGGCACGCTGGCGGTGGCTCCACTGCGCGGGCGCACGTTCAGCGCGGCCGAGGCGGAGGCGGGAGCTGCGGACGTCGTCGTAATCGGATTCGACCTGTGGCAGCGGCGGTTCGGCGGAAGTGATCTGATCGGTGAGACGATCCGGGTCAACGGTGTGCCGCGGCGCGTGATCGGGATCATGCCATCGGGTTTCCAGCTTCCCCTCGACTACCGCAACGAGCGGCCGACGGAGCTGTGGATACCGGTGGAGATCGGACCGGACACGAATATGTCGTGGGGCAACCGCTCGTATTTCATTGTCGCGCGGCTGGCGGCGGGCGTGACGGTGGCGCAGGCCAGTGCAGAGATCCGGCGGACCGATGAAACGTGGGAGAGTGCCGGTTACCTCTCCAACGCCGACGGCAGTCTGCAGCGTGCGGCGATTCCGCTTGATGGCCTGTTGCTCGGCGGGGTGCGGCCCGCACTGCTGGTCCTCTTCGGCGCGGTCGGATTCATTCTGCTGATCGCGTGTGCCAACGTGATGCATCTCCTGCTCGCACGCTCGGACACGCGCCGGCGGGAGGTGGCGACGCAGGCAGCGCTGGGCGGGAGCCGGGCGCGGATCGCGCGCCAGCTTATCGTCGAGAGCGGACTCCTGGCCCTTGCCGGGGCGGTGCTGGGGCTGGGTCTGGCGTGGGCGGCTATCCGCATCGGCAGCGCGATGGTCCCGGTCAATGTGATCCGCGCACGCGAGATCACACTGGACGTGACGGTGCTCGCATTCACTGCGCTGCTGGCGATCGTGACGACGATGCTCGCGGGTCTGGCGCCTGCGCTGCAGCTGTCGCGGGTGGACGTCGCACGGACCATGGCATCGAGTCGCGGCGACGTCGCGCCTCTCCGACGCGGCATTCGCCGGACACTCGTGGTCATGGAAACTGCGCTGTCGCTGGTGCTGGTGATCGGTGCCGTACTGCTGGCGCGCAGCTTCATCGAGATGCGTCGCATCGATCTGGGCTTCGACACGGAGAACGTGCTGACGCTGCGGCTCGCGCTGTCGGCGGACGCATACCCCGATGATGCAGGTGTTACAAAGTTCTACGAGACGCTGCTCGACCGAATCGCGGCGCTGCCGGGCGTGGAATCGGCGGCGGGAGTTCGGATTCTGCCTCTGACGGAAACGATCGGGAACTGGGGCATCACGATCGAGGGCGTGGAGCGCACCCCGGAAGCGAATCCCCACGGTGACTGGCAGATCGCGACTCCAGGGTACCTCGAGACGATGGGCATCACGCTGGTAGAGGGGCGCTACCCGACGCGCGCGGATCACGCTGACGCGCCGCTGGTCGCGGTGGTGAACGAGACGATGGCTGCGCGCTACTGGCCGGGCGTCAGTGCCATTGGCAGACGGTTCCATCTCGGCACGCTGGACCAGCCGTGGATCGAGATCATTGGCGTGATACCGGATGTGCGGCACAACGCCGTGATCGAGGATGTGCGCGAAGAGATGGTGCTGCTGCAGTCGCAGTTCTCGCGCGAGCGGAACGGCGGGTCGCCGCTGCGCGGTCTCACACTCGTGGTGCGGACGGCGGGCAGTCCGCTCGACGTGCTGCCGGCGGTGCGCAGCGAGATCCGCCAGGCCGACCCGATGCTGCCGATCTCCGACGTGCGCACGCTCGATGAGGTGGCCGCTGCCGCGCTCGCCCAGCCACGCTTCACGGCGGTGCTGCTGACGACGTTCGCGGCGCTTGCACTGCTGCTCGCAGCGATCGGCCTGTATGGTGTCATATCCTTCACTGCAGCACGGCGGACGAACGAGATGGGTATCCGGCTGGCGCTGGGCGCGCGGCCGGTCAGCATCGTGCGCATGGTGATGGGCGAGGGTGTGGCGCTGGCGGGGGCAGGGGTGGTCATCGGCATGATCGCAGCGGCATGGCTGACGCAGCTGCTCGAGGGGCAGCTCTTCGGCGTCGTGCCGATGGATCCGGTCACATTCGCCGCGGTTCCCGTGCTTCTCCTGCTGATCGCTGCGGTGGCGGCGTGGCTCCCGGCGCGACGTGCCGCCTCCGTGAGTCCGGTGACCGCACTGGCGGCTGACTGATGCATATGCGGGCTCTGGCCCGGTGGGCACGAGCTCAGGTCAGCATGCCGAGCACGAGCGTGACGACGACGAGCACGCTGAGCACGCGCGGGACCGTGTGCGTGCGTCGCATGAGCAGGTGGAGCGTGAGCACGGCGCCGATCGGCGTGGCGAACGCGTAGATCACGATGAATGTAGTGACCGCTTCCCTGACCCAGAGGCCAAACAGGCTGCCGGGGCTCAGGGCGCCGAGCCCGTCGGCCGCGACCGCCTCCGCGAGATCGAGCAACAGGAAGAGCAGGGTAAAGACACCGCCGAGCTGGAGGTAGAGCCTGACCTCCGCGCGGTCGCGCCGGCGGAACGGCGCCAGCACGGCGGCCGTCACGGGACGGAACAGGAGCGCCAACGGATTGCCGGGCTTGTTGTAGTAGTAGAACAGGCGAAGCCGGTGATTCCAGCGGATCAGCTGGTGGACGACGGGCAGGTGAGCGAACGCTCCCGCGCCGGCGCCGCCAGCCGTGAGTGCGGCCAGGACGATGACGGCGGCCACCGCCTCGTATACACCAGCGGCACTCGCGACTGACCCGAGGCCGAGCCCGGTTACCAGCAGCACCATGATGTCGCCGGTCAGGCGCATGCCGCTACGACCGGTGCCGGCCGTGTGCCACTTCTCCGTCCATTCCGGCGGTCGGCTCAGCACGTCGCGCGAGAGTGGCGGCATGAAATCCAGCTCGCGCGGCGGCTGCCGCACCTTTTCCCGGAGCGCCTGGTCCGCATTGAAGTCGCGCACCATGGCGGCGATGGAGAAGCCGTCCGCCACCCACCAGACCAGCAGTCCGCCGCCGGTGAACATCATGAGCAGCCCGGTGCCGTACCGGTCGAGGTAGAAGCGGTGGCCGCCGAACCAGCCGAGGAACAGCCACAGTATCCACGCCACCCACGCGCGCCGGCGCGGGTAGGTGTACAGCTCCGCGAGTATCTCCTCGGCGAAGTCGGCGTCCAGCTTCCGGTTCGGGCTCAATGTGGACGATGCCATCGTGCTGCGGGTGGATATAGCCTGACAGTGCAGCGTGAATTACCTGACAGATCGCGAACGCGTCCGGGCACAACTTGTCTGTGTCCCAGTGAAGTACGTACTGACGCGGAGGGCTGTATGTCAACAGTAGTTGAGGCACCGAGACGCACACCATTCGATCCGGAAGCGCTGCCCAGGACCATGAAGGCGGCGGTGTTCGTGAAGAATGGCCGCATCGAGCTCCAGGAGAAGCCGGTCCCGGAGATCGGCGCCGGCGAGGCGCTGATCCGCGTGACGACCACAACGATCTGCGGCACGGACGTCCATATCCTGAAAGGCGAATATCCGGTGAATCCGGGCCTGACCGTCGGACACGAGCCGGTCGGCATCATCGCGAAGCTGGGCGCCGGGGTGACGGGCTACCATGTCGGACAGCGTGTGATCGTCGGTGCGATTACGCCGTGCGGCCAGTGTCATGCGTGCCTGGACAACGACCGGTCGCAGTGCGGGTCGGACCGGAGCGACGGGTTCGCCCAGGCGATCGGTGGCTGGAAGTTCGGCAACACGATCGACGGCTGTCAGGCGGAATATCTGCGCGTTCCGTTTGCGATGGCGAACCTCACGCCGGTACCCGCGGAGCTTACGGACGAGCAGGTGCTCATGTGTCCCGACATCATGAGCACGGGATTCGGCGGCGCCGAGAGCGGCCATATCCGCATTGGCGACACGGTCGTCGTGTTCGCACAGGGGCCGATCGGCCTGTGCGCCACGGCCGGCGCGAAGCTCATGGGCGCGAGCCGCATCATTGCGGTGGACGGCATCCCGGAGCGCCTGGCCATGGCCGTGAAGCTGGGTGCCGACATCACGATCAACTACCGTGACCACGATGTAGTGAAGACGGTCATGGAGATCACGGGCGGCCGCGGCGCGGACGTCGCGATCGAGGCGCTCGGCACGCAGGCGACGTTCGAAAGCGCGCTACGGTCGCTGCGCGCCGGCGGGACGCTGTCCAGCCTCGGAGTCTACTCCGGCAAGCTGACCATGCCGATCGACGCATTCGCGGCCGGTCTCGGAGACCACAAGGTCATCACGACGCTCTGCCCGGGCGGGAAGGAGCGGATGCGGCGGCTGATGAACGTGGTGGGCTCCGGCCGCGTTGACCTGCGCCCCCTCGTGACCCACCGCTACTCCCTCGATGACATCGAGGAGGCGTACGACCTGTTCGCCAATCAGCGCGACGGCGTCCTGAAGGTGGCCATCACCACCTGACTCCGGCTGTACGAGCGCGGCCTCTTGCGGAGAGGCCGCGCCCGTACGTTCTTCCCCGGGTCCTCACCGTTCACAGCTGATCCGGACAACTCCGACGTGGGCACGACGACAGGCCGCAGCACCGCGCCGCATCCGCACGGCGCGTCATACCGTCTCCGCGCGGCCGGCTGGATGCATGCGTGGCTGGTCGGCGCCTTTTTCCTTGCGGGCTGCGCCGGCCGCAACGACGCAGTGCCCTCCATCGGTTCTGCCACGCCTCCGCCCGCGGGATACGTGGTCATGGTCTCGTTCGACGGCTTCCGATACGACTACCTCGATCGCGGGCTGACGCCGGTACTGGACTCCCTGGCGCGTACGGGCGTGCGTGCGGATGGTCTCCTTCCGGTCATGCCGACGAAGACGTTCCCGAATCATTACGCGATCGCAACGGGGATGTATTCGGAAGAGCATCGCCTGACGGCGAACACATTCCGCGATCCGGACCTGGGGCTGTACACGCCCGCGGACCGCACGACCGTCGAGGACGGGCGGTGGTACGGCGGGGAGCCGATCTGGGTGGCGGCGCGCCGGCAGGGACTGCGCACCGCCAGCATGTTCTGGGTGGGGACCGAGGCCGATGTGCAGGGCGTGCGGCCCGACATATGGCATCCGTTCGATGAGGATGTCGCACCGGACGCGCGCGTTGACTCCGTGCTCGCGTGGCTGCAACTGCCCGCCGCCGAGCGGCCGCGCCTGCTCACCACGTACTTCGAGTTCACGGACAACGCCGGATCGTGGCACGGGCCGGAGTCGCCGGAGGCGGACAGCGCCATTGCGCATGCAGACGCGGTGATGGGTCGGCTCATGCGCGGCATCCGAGCCCTGCCGCACGGCGACAGCGTTGCCGTGATCGTCGTGTCGGATCACGGTATGGCGGATGTGCGCGGTGCCGTATTCCTCGATGAGCATGATGTATCGCTCGATGGCGTGCACGCGATGTTCCAGGGACCCTTCACCACGATCTATGCGGACGGCGACACTGCGCGCATGGAATTGCTGCGCGCACAATTGGAGCCTGTTCCGCATATTCGCACCTGGTACCGCAGCGATCTCCCGCGCGAATGGCGCTGGTCCGATCCGCGTCTCGGCGATCTGATCGTCATCGCGGAACCCGGCTGGGTGATCGGCCGCACACGGCAGGTCCTTCCGCCCGGCGCACACGGCTGGTCGCCGGCGATGCGGGAGATGCAGGCGATCTTCATTGCCAGCGGAGCAGGCGTGCGGAAAGGGTCGCGCATCCCGGCATTCCGCAACGTCCACATTCACGCGTTCGTTGCCGCTCTGCTCGGCATCAGCCCGGGAAGCGGCAGCGCCGGACCTGGTCCGCTCACGGATCAGCTCGAGCGGCCGCACGCTGCTCGCCGCTGACGCCTCAGGCGCGTGCGGGTTCGCCGGCGCCGCTGTAATATGACGTCTGGCGTCGCTCAGCGCGCCGCGCTCCACTCGACAGCCGTCGCGACTCAGCCGTCGCGACTCAGCCGACCGTACCGCACGGGACAGCCGGCGCAGCTCAGCTCACCGGGAGACCGCCATGAACGCGCCGTACCGCATCACGACGTGCCTTGCCCTGCTCGCGGCGTTCGCGCTGCCGTTCACCTCGCCGACGCGTGCGCAAACGGTAACGCGTGCGGATGCGCCCAGCGGGTCGCAGGACGGGTTCACGCCCGCAGAGATCGCACGCTGGGAACGTCAGGCACAGAACGTCGAGATCATCCGGGACCGCTGGGGCATCGCCCACGTCTATGGCAGGACGGACGCGGATGCGGTATTCGGCATGGAATACGCCCAGGCGGAGGATGATTTCAACCGCGTGGAGATGAATTACATCGTGGCACTCGGCCGGCTCGCGCAGGCGGAGGGCGAGTCGGCGATCTGGCATGACCTGCGCGCCCGGCTGTACGCGGACCCCGACTCACTCCAGGCGGCCTATGCGGCCAGCCCGGAGCCGCTGAAGAAGCTGATGGACGCGTTCGCCGACGGGCTGAACTACTATCTCCACACGCATCCGGAAGTGAAGCCGCGCGTGATCACGCGCTTCGAGCCGTGGATGGCGCTCAGCTTCACGGAAGGCAGCATCGGTGGCGACATCGAACGGATCGATCTCGGCGATCTCGCCGCGTTCTATGGCGGTGCCGAGGCCGTCCCGCCCGGTCCCTCGCCGCTGCTGGAACAAGCGGCGCTGTCGCCGGACGGACCGGCGCCCGAGCCGCGCGGCTCGAACGGCATCTCGATCGCGCCGAAGAACACGGTGAACGGGCACTCGCTGCTGTACATCAATCCCCACACGTCGTTCTACTTCCGTTCCGAGCTCCAGATGACGAGCGACGAGGGACTGAACGCGTATGGCGCCGTGACATGGGGCCAGTTCTTCATCTACCAGGGCTTCAACGAGCGCGCCGGCTGGATGCACACGTCGAGCGGCGTCGACAACATCGACTGGTTCAACGAGACGCCAGTGACGCGCGACGGGCGGCGGTACTACCGCTACGGTGGTCGTGACGTGCCGATGATGGAGCGCCGCATCACGGTGCCGTACCGTACGGACAACGGGATGGCGGAGCGCACGTTCACGGCGTACTTCACGCGCCACGGTCCCATCGTCGGGCGGCAGGGCGAGCACTGGCTGAGCGTGAGCCTGATGTGGCAGCCGGTGAACGCACTCACGCAGTCGTACAGCCGTACCAAAGCGCAGAACCTCACGGAGTACCTGAAGGTGATGGAGCTGCACACGAACTCGTCGAACAACACGCTGTTTGCCGATGCGGAAGGCAACATCGCGTACCTGCACTCGAACTACATCCCGCGACGCGATCCTGCGCTCGACTGGACGCGGCCCGTCGATGGCAGCGATCCCGCCACCGATTACCGCGGTGTGCTGTCGCTCGAGGAGACGCCGAACGTGATCAATCCCGATGTCGGCTGGGTCTACAACGCCAATAACTGGCCGTGGTCGGCGGCGGGCCCGGACAGCCCGATACGGGAGGATTATCCCGCATATGTCGAGACCGGGCGCTGGGAGACGCCACGCGGATATCATGCGCTGAAGCTGCTTCCCGGCCGCGACGACTTCACCATGGCGTCGCTCACGGAGGTCGGCTACGACAGCTTTCTGCCGGCGTTCGAGGTGATGGTGCCGTCGCTCGTGAAGGCATACGACGCGCTGCCCGCCGGCGCGCCCCCGAAGACTGCGCTGGCCCTGCCGATGGCTGTGTTGCGCGACTGGGACTACCGCTGGGGCGTCAATTCGGTTGCGACATCACTCGCGGTGTTCTGGGGAGAAGACGTGCTGCGTCGCGTCGCGTCCGCCGCCCGCGCAGCCGACACGTCAGGCGAAGACTTCATCGGGCAGGGTCGCGCCGAAGGCGCCGTGCTGGTCGACGCACTCGTGAGCGCCGTCGAGCGTCTGGAAAGCGATTTCGGCACGTGGCAGACGCCGTGGGGCCACATCAACCGGTTCCAGCGGATCAGCCCGGAGATCGGCCCGAACTTCGACGACGCGCGGCCGAGCATACCGGTGCCCTTCACGTCCGCCCGCTGGGGATCCCTCGCCTCGTTCGGTGCGCGGCCGTACCCGAACACGAAGAAGTGGTATGGCACCAGCGGCAACAGCTTCATCGCAGTGGTCGAGTTCGGCGACAGCGTACGGGCGCGCGCCGTCAGTGCCGGCGGCGAGAGCGGCGACCCCGCGTCACCGCATTTCGATGACCAGGCCGCGGCGTACGCGCAGGGCGCGTTGCGCGATGTGTATTTTTACAGGCGCGATGTCGAGGCGAACATGGAGCGCCGCTACAGCCCGGGACAGCGCGCGCCCTAGCCGCGACCGGGCGCGGTGGCGTCGGAACTGGCGCCGCCGCGAAGTCCCCAGTCAGCCGATGGCGACACGGGCGCGGGGAGGGAGGCTGCTGACGGCGCGCACGGGGAGGGAGATACGGAACCGCGTGCCGCGCTCGACGCGGCTGATGACGGAAAGCGTGCCGCCGTGCGCCTCGACACCGGCCTTGGCAATGGCGAGTCCAAGTCCGGCGCCGCCATTGGTGCCCCGGCCCTGGTAATACTTCTCGAAAATGTGGTCGAGCTGGTCCTGCGGGATGCCGCACCCGGTGTCGGCCACTTCGATGCTCACGCGCTCGCCGTCCGGGCGGACAAAGATGCGGATCATGCCGCCGGCCGGGGTGAACTTGAGGGCATTGCCGAGCAGGTTGGCCATCACATCAGTGCGTAGCACATCCGGATCGGCGATGAGGAACGGCGGGACGTTGTCGTGCACGTCGACCTCGATCATCAGCTCGCGTTGATGGGCCACGCCGATGAATGACCGCCGTACTTCGTCCATGAAGTGACGGATGTTGATCTCCTCCAACCCCAGTCGCACGCGGCCTGCCTCCATGCGGCTCAGCTCCAGCATCTGGTCCACGCGCCGCTGGAGCGTCACGGTCTGCTCCGAAAGCGAGCCAAGCAGCTCACGGTGTCGCGCGTGCAGCGGCCCGCTCAACTCTTCCCGGATCAGCTCGGCGTAACCGGTGATGATGCTGATCGGTGTCTTGAGGTCGTGGCTCGCGCTGCCGACGAACTCCGCTTTCAGACGGTCGAGCTCGGCGAGATGCAGCGTCATCGTGCGGAACGACCGTGACAGGTCGCCCACTTCGTCGTTGCGCTCGTACGGCAGATCGGCCGGGACCTCGAATGTGCCGTCGGCGACGCGCGCCATCGAGCGGCGCAGCCGGTTGAGCGGGTGTGTCAGGACGCCGGCCGCGGCGAACGCGAGCACTCCCGCCAGGCCTGCCGCGAATATCACGGCCGCGGTGATGGCCGTGCCGGTGGCGAGGGCACTGAGCTGGGCGACGCTCACGCGTTCGTTCGTCTTGGCGTCGATGGCAGCGGCGAGCGATGGCACCGCGGCGCGGGCGCGCTCGAATTCCGGCCCTGCGTGCGAATCGACGTAGTCGGATGCCGCCTGATGAAGTCCCTGCGCGACGAGTGACTCGATGTGACGCGTGACATCGCTCACGCGATCGATGCGGGTGGACACCCCGGGCAGGAGGTCTTCGTGGCCCGCGGCGCGCAGTGTCTCGATCTCGGACGAGACCGCGTCCATCGCAGCCCGCAAACGCGCCTCGTCCTCCGGCTCGGGGAACGAAACGTAGACGCGCAGACGCGTCTCCATCTGCACCAGCGCAGATTCCAGCCGTCCGACCGCCAGGCCCGACTGCGCAGCTTCGCCCCGCAGTTCGAGCACGATGTCACGCAGTGTATTCACGCGGTTTGCCGCGAACAGTGCGGGTCCCGCCATCAGGGCCAGGACTGCGAGCAGACTGAGCAGGAAGCGCTGGCGGAGTGACATCGATCAGTTCGGCTGGGCCCAGCGCCTGACGCGCACCACGTGGGTGTCTCCCTGAATGAGCTGCTGCCGGAGCTCGGCGACTTCGCGCGCCAGTGCGTCGCGCTCCTCCTGCAGCCGTTCCAGCAGGAGCTGCGCCTGCGGCGCCCGTTCAGGTGCGGCCGGGGCGGTGGTGAGCGCCACGCGTCGCACCGGCGCATCCTCCAGCTCGGCCATCTTTTCGAGTACCCGCATCTCCGGCACAATGCGGAGCAGCGCCTCGACCACGGCCGGATCGAACTGCGTGCCGGCATTCGCCTCGATCTCGGCGAGCGCGTCCCGCACCGTCCACGCCGACTTGTAGGGTCGGTCGTGGGTCAGCGCGTCGAAGACATCGGCGACCGCGACGATGCGGCCGGCGATAGGGATCCTGTCGCGCGCGAGGCCGTGCGGGTAGCCGCAGCCGTCCCAGCGCTCGTGATGGCTGAGCGCGATCTCCTCCGCCAGCTGCAGCATCGCAAAGCGGCTGCCCGACAGGATCTCGGCGCCGATTACCGTATGCGTCTGGATGATCTCGCGCTCGTGCGGCGCCAACCGATCCTGCTTCAGCAGGACTCGGTCGGGAATACCGATCTTGCCGATGTCATGCAGCGGTGCTGCACGGGCAATGAGCTCCTGAGCCTCCTGCGGCAGGCCGAGCACCTGCGCAATGCGGCCGGCCATGCGGCCGACCCGAAGCGTGTGGCGGCCCGTCTGGTCATCGCGGAACTCCGCTGCGCGCGCCAGTCGGTACAGAATCTCGAGCCGCGCCTCTTCCAGCTCGTGCGTCCGCTCCGCGACGCGGCTCTCCAGCGTCGCGTTGTGCTGCCGCATCTGCTCGTGAAGGAAACGCGTTTCCAGCAGGTTGCGCACGCGGAGCCGCACCTCTGCCGGACTGAGGGGCTTGGTCAGGAAGTCACGCGCGCCAGCCGACAGCGCACGACGGCGTGCTTCGGGCGTGTGGTCGCCCGTGGCCACCAGGATCGGCAGATATGTGCCGGGCGCCAGCAGCCGATGGACACCAGCGATGAACTCGAAGCCGTCGCACGGGCCCATCCACAGGTCGGCGATCAC
The DNA here is from genome assembly GCA_035461765.1 of Longimicrobiales bacterium. Taxonomy (GTDB): domain Bacteria; phylum Gemmatimonadota; class Gemmatimonadetes; order Longimicrobiales; family RSA9; genus SH-MAG3. The sequence goes on along the minus strand of DATHUY010000083.1, from coordinate 93,800 downwards.
CACGTCCGGGTCGATCTCCTCGAACCGGGCCAGCGCCTCTGTCGAGTCCGTCACGGCGATCAGCTCGCCGTAGCCTTCGGTTTCCAGGACATGTCGCAGAAACGTCAGGTTCGCCGGCTGGTCATCGACCAGCAGGACACGTGCGTGCGAGAGCCATTCGTGCAGCGGGTCAAGATCGCCCGATAGCATCGTCACCTGCATGCCAGAGAATCAGTACGGGGCAGTCCCTACACTGCAGGGAGGGTGCCGGGTCCCTGCGCCCCCTGAATCCCTTGTCAGCCAAAGAAATGGGCCGGGAGCCGGGCCCTGGCTGAAACACCCCCGTGCCGTGTTTCGCACGAGCCGCCGCAAACCGCAAGCCGGACGTGCCGGCAGCCGGGTGCCGCCCCGTGGTGTCGCTTCAACCTGTTGATCCCACTCCGCCTGTCAAGCCACCCCACCCTGCAACCGCGCGAGTATTTTCGCGACACTGTCTGTATCTGCCTTCCTGACAGGACGAGGGCAAGGTTTCCGACATTGCGCCCGCGACGGCGGGCGCATCTTCGTTGTGACCGGGTGAAGTGGCCCGGCAACCCTTCCGACAAGGGCACCCCGGCCGCAAGGCCGGTCCGCAAAGCCGAGAACCTCCTCTGAGGTCGTCCGGCCGCCGAAAGGACACCAGCAACGGTGATTCAGAGAGGTGGCTTATGCTCTTTCAAATACGGCGATCCATCGTTGCGATCGCGGCACTGGGCGCCATTGGGTGCGCGGACGAGGGAATCTTCGAGCCAGCCGAGTTGGTGGACGTGCACGCGATGTATCAGGCGCATGACGGCGACGTTCCGCTGTGTGACGGGCTTGCCGCGACGATCTGGGTGGGTATGGACCAGGCACTGCTGCCGAAAGGCGCATCGATCGTCGAGCTGGCCGACGGCGAACACACGATGCGCGTGATCACGGGAACGAACCAGGCGGATGTGATCGTGGGCGCGGGTGGTCCCGATGTGGTCCATGCGGGCAACGGTGATGATGTCATCTGCACAGGGGGTGGCCCTGATGTCATTCACGGCGGCAACGGCATGGACCGGATCTTCGCCGGGGGCGGCGGCGACGAAGTTTACGGCGAGAACGGTGACGACGTGATGCACGGTGCCGGCGGTGGTGATCTGATGTACGGGGGTCCCGGCAACGATTCGATGTTCGGCGGAGCGGGTCCTGACGAGATGTACGGAGAAGCGGGCGACGACTACCTGTATGGTGGCGTTTCGCCGGACGTGCTGGACGGCGGCTCGGGCACGAACGTGCTCGATCCAGGCTCGCAGACCTGTGAAGGTGATGGCGAGCACGATGATGGAAGCTGCGGCGATGATGGTGGCTGCAGTGATGGAGATGATCACGGCGACGGCGGCGGCGGTCATGACGAGGGTGGTGATGATCACGAAGACGGATGCAGCGGCAGTGAGTATTGAGCCGCAGGGAGACAGGAATGACAACGAAACGTTACGCATGGAGTCTGCTTGCAGCGCTGGCGGGTGCCGGCGTTCTGGCGGCGTGTGATGATGGCGATGGCGGCGGACCGATCGACCCGGTCGTTCCGCTGACCAGTGAGGCAAAGGCGGCGCTGGACGATGCGCTCCAGGACGCCTACCGGACGTACTACACCTATGATGCGGTGCTCGATGACGTGGGTCCCGCCGCGCCGTTCTCGACAGTGGCCGCGGCAGAGATGGCGTTTATCAACACACTCGTTGCGCTGTATCTGGGCCATGATGCGGTGGCGCCGGCGAGCATCTGGAACAGCGGCAACGTACCGCATTTCGCGAACATGCAGCAGGCATGCATGGCCGCGGAAGAGAGCGAAGTCGCTACCACGATGATGATGGAGCGACTGCTCCAGCGGACCCTGCCGAACGACATTCGTCAGGCGCTGGAGGCCAAGCGGGTGACGGCCCGCAACACGCACCGGATGCAGTTCCGCAACTGCGCCGGCGGCACGATCGCGCCGGTGACACAACCGGTGACAGCCTCGATGGCGGAAGCCATTCAGGACGAGTACCGTGCGTTCTACACGTACAGTCGGGTTCTGGCAGATCTCGGCAGCGTCGCACCGTTCGTGAACATCCGCGATGCCGAATCGATGCATATCGGCGCGCTGGGCAATCTATACGTGAAGCGTGATGCGACCGCACCGGCCAGCACGTGGACGATGGACAATGTGCCGCAGTACACAACGCTTCAGGCGGCCTGCGCGGCAGCCGTCGATGGTGAGATCAACAATGTGCTGATGTACGACCGGCTGCTACAGCAGGCCCTGCCCGCGGATGTCGAGCGTGTATTCGAGAACCTGCGCGAAGCCTCGCTCGAGAATCATCTGCCCGCATTCCAGCAGTGCGCGGGTAGTGGCACAGCGCCTGTTGCAAACGATGTGGCAGCTGCGATGGAGGAGGCGATCCAGGACGAGTACCGCGCGTACTTCACGTACAGTGCGGTCGTCGAAGACCTGGAGCCGGACTTCCCGTTCTCGGTGATCCGCGATGCGGAGGAGAGCCACTACACGGCGATCACGAATCTCTACATCAAGCGCGGTCTCGTTGTCCCGGCGAGTGACTGGACGCTGGCGAACGTACCTCGATTCGCGACGCTGGTTGCCGCATGTGCGGCGGGCGTGCAGGGCGAGCTGGGCAACATCGCGATGTACGATCGCCTGCTGGCGTTGACGCTGCCCGATGACGTGAAGCGGGTATTCGAGAATCTGCGCGAGGCGTCGGCCGATCGGCATCTGCCTGCGTTCCAGGCGTGTGACTGACCACCGGTCGGACGCGGCACCCGTTCTGCAGATTGGCGCGTTCAGCCATGACGCGCCTGCCAGGCGCCCGGTCAGCAACGGCCGGGCGCCTGGCTGCATCTGGGACCTGCGCGGGGACTGCGGCCCCCTCACGCTGACGCGGTGCGCGATACCATGTTGCGACCGGCCAATCTGCAGAACGCGTGCCGCGTCCGGTCAGCCGCCGATCTCGTACTCCTCCGGCGGCTCCGCACCCATCAGGTGCTTCACGAAATAATCCCAGCGTCGTCGCATCATGTAGTTGTTGTCGACGCCGAAGCCGTGGCGCTGGTGGGGGAAGATGATCAGGTCGAAGTCCTTGTTCGCCTTGATCAGCGCATCGACGACGAGGTACGTGTTGTACGGCGGCACGTTGCTGTCCATGGCGCCGTGTGCCAGCAGCAGCTTGCCCTCCAGCCTGTTCGCAACGAGCTGATTGGCCTGCGACTCATAGTTGTCCCCGGCGCCCGTCCTGCGCAGCAGCCCGTGGAAGCGCTCGCCCCAGTCATCCTCGTAGAGCCGGTTGTCGTGGTTGCCCGCCTGCGATACGCCGACCTTGAAGAAATCCGGGTGGCGGAACATCGCGGCTGCGGTGGCGAAGCCGCCGCCGGAGTGGCCCCAGATGCCGGCGCGCTCGATGTCGATGAAAGCGTGGCGACGTGCCAGCTCGCGCATGCCGGCAATCTGATCGGGCAGCGTGTTGTCGCCCATTTTGCCATAGTAGAAGTCGCCGAACGTCTTGGAGCGCCATTCGGTGCCCATGCCGTCGATGAGCACTACGACGAAGCCCAGCTCGGCGAGGGCCTGGTGATCGCTGCGCGCGGGCGAGAACGACGGGGTTCCGACGCTGCTGCCCCAGGGGCCCGGATAGATGTAGTTGACGATCGGATACGAAGCCGCGCTGTCGAGTCGCGTCGGTGTGAACATCAGGCCGTACAGGTCGGTCCGTCCGTCGCGCGCCTTGACGACGATCCGCTCGGGTGGCTTCCAGCCGGTCGCACGCAGGCGCGAGATGTCGGCCCTCTCGAGCTCCACGGCCACGCGGCCGTCGCGCGCACGGCGCAGCACGGTCACCGGCGGCTCGGATGGCGTGGAGTACGAGTCGATGAAGTGCTGACCGTCGGGGGACAGACTGATGCTGTGCGTCGCATTCTCCGGCGTCAGCAGCGTGAGATCTCTGCCATCCATGTCGACGCGGTAGAAATGCACGAAGTAGGCGTCGCGTCCATCCTCGCGGTTCACCCCGGTGAAGTACAGCACTCGATCATCCCGATCGACGCGCTTCAGCTCCGCGACGTTCCAGTTACCCGAAGTGATCTGCCTCTTCACTGCGCCTGTGGTGAGGTCGTAGAGGTAGAGGTGACCCCAGTCGTCACGCTGCGACCACCACAGCACCTCGTTCGACTCCGGCAGCACGCGCCAGTTGACGCTTCCTACCGCCGCGAAAGCGGACTGGAACTGCGTGGGCGAGACCTCCTCGAACACGGTCCGCACCGCGCCGGTCTCCGCGTTGGCGACGCGGAAGATGGCCTGCTTGTGGTCGCGCGACGAGGAAACGAACGCGATGTGGGACGCGTCCGGGAACCACTCGACGTCGAGGAAACGGGAGCCCTCCGCGATGTGGTCGCTGATCGTTGAGCGATGCTGGTCCGCCGGCATATCGAGGCGTGTGACGCGCGCGGACTCCACATCGATGATGACGCGGTGGATGCGGAAGATCACGGTGTCCTGAGGCAGCGGATAGCGCCACGACTCGAGGCGCGGTGTCCCAGGCGTGGTGCTGACCAGGTGCATCTCGCCGACACCGCGCGAGTCGTGCTGGAACGTCGCGATCTTCCGCGAGTCGGGGGACCACAGCAGCACGGGCACGTCGCTGCGCGTCCAGCCGGCGTTGTTCGTCGCGTAGCCGAAGTCCTCCACTCCGTCCGTCGTGAGCTGGCGATCCTCGCCTGTGGTCAGGTCCTTCACCCACAGGTTGTAGTCGAGGATGAAGGCGGCGAAACGGCCATCGGGGGAAGTGACGGAAGCGCGCGGTGCCGGCGCACCGACACCCGCGGCGCGCGTCGTGTCGGCGGGCGCGCACGTGTAATCCTGCAGACTGCAGTCCCAGCGGCGGCCTCCCGTCGTGACGGAGATGCCGCGCGCGTCGCGCGTGTACTCCAGCCCCTGTAGCGGCAGCCGCGCAGCATCGACCTCACCCCCCGTGGCGGCAGCCAGCGCGGCTGCGAGGCGCGTGTGGTCGAAGGCGGCGGCGCGCATGCCCCGCTCCGGGTCGACCATGACGAACTCGGCGCCGCCCGCGGTGGTGGCGCGGTACCAGAAGCGCCCGTCCTCCAGCCAGGTCGGCTGGCCGGCCAGGCCGGAGACCAGCTGCGAGGCGTTGGCGCCGAGGAACTGCTCCGCGCGGGCATAATCTTCGGCCGTCAGCTGGCGCGGCTGTTGTCCGGCCAGCGGTGCTGCGACGATGAGCAGGGCAAGGGGAATCGTTCGGATCGCGTTCATTCCTGACCTCCGGGGACGACAATGGACTGCGCGACACTATCCGCTTGCGGGGCATGCGGGCAAGGTCCCGGCTTCGACGGCGTGATACGAAACAGCTGCCCGCACGTTCCTTTGATGGGCGCCCACACGAAGGGCCCGCAGTCCATTCCACTCTGTCAGGGAGGTCGATCGTGTCGCGACGAGCCATATCTCGCAGCCATGCGGCCGCTGTCCTGAGTGCCGCCGCGGCCGTGTTTCTGAGCGCCACGGCGGCGGCGGCCCAGTCGGGACCACCCACTCCCGCGGACACGGTGGTGGCGGCCTGTTCTTCCGCCGACCACCGTGCATTCGACTTCTGGATCGGCGAGTGGGACGTAACGAATCCGGCGGGTGCGCAGGCCGGTACCAGCAGCATCACGCGAGTCCTCGGCGGCTGTGCCCTGCACGAGGACTGGCGGGGCGCGAGCGGCGGCCGCGGGCGCAGCTACTCGAGCTATGACACCGTGACGCGCCAGTGGCACCAGCACTGGGTCGACATCGGTGGCAACCTGCTGCGGCTGGCCGGCAACCTGGTGGACGGCGCGATGGTGCTCGAGGGAGAATCGACCACGCCGAACGGACGCGCGGTCAACCGCGTGACCTGGTCGCGCGAGTCGGACGGCCGGGTGCGCCAGCACTGGCAGATCAGCACGGACGGCGGCGACACCTGGACGACCAGCTTCGATGGGTATTACCGTCGCAAGTCGGACCCGCCGGGCGGGGGATGACGGGCCCCTAGGCCAGGACCGGCGCGCGATCGTGCCGGTCCGATTCCACCTGTCGCAGCACCATGTCGTGATACATGCCGCGCAGCTGCATGAGCTGGTCGTGCGTACCCCGTTCCACAATGCGACCGTCCTCCATGAGCAGGATGACGTCGGCGCGACGCACGGTGGACAGGCGATGCGCGATGACGAACGTCGTGCGCCCCGCCAGCAGCGTTGCCATTGACGCCTGGATGAGCTGCTCGCTTTCCGTATCCAGATTGCTCGTCGCCTCATCGAGGATGAGGATCTGCGGCTCGGCCAGGATCGCGCGCGCGATCGCCAGCCGCTGCTGCTGACCACCGGACAGCTTCACGCCGCGCTCGCCGACAAACGTGCCATAACCCTCCGGCAGTCGTTCGATGAACTCGTGGGCGTTCGCGCGGCGCGCGGCGTCCTCCACTCCCGCATCGGTCGCATGGTGCCTGCCGTACGCGATGTTGTCACGCACCGTACCATCGAACAGGAAGACATCCTGCTGCACGATCGCGAGCAGGTCGCGATACGTGCCCAGGCGGAACTCACGGATGTCGGTTCCATTCAGCAGAATGCGGCCCCGCGTCGGGTCGTGGAAGCGCGCCACCAGGTCCGTCACGGTCGTCTTGCCGGCACCGCTGCGGCCGACGAGCGCCACCACGGATCCCCCTCTGACCACGACGTTGAAGTCGCGTACGACCGGCACATCTGCGCGGTACTCGAAGTCGACGCCTTCGAAGCGGATCTCGTCGACGATGCGTGGCGCGTTGCGCGCGTCCGCCCGGTCCGGCTTGTCGTTCTCCATCGCCAGGACCTCGAACACGCGTTCCATCGCGGCCAGAGAGCGCTGCATCTCGGAGAACGAGTTGACGATGTTCCAGACCGGATTCAGCAGCAGGAACGTGTACCACTGGAACGCCATGATGTCGCCGATGGAGGCACCGCCGCGGATGTTGAGCCAGCCGCCGTACCACACGATGACGACGTTGACCGCGCCGAGCAGCAGGCTCCATGAGGCCCACAGCACGAGCTCGCGCCTTTGTGCAAACATCTCCTTGCGCAGGACGGTGTGCCGCCCGCGCATGTAGTCGAGCAGCTCCAGCATCTCGCGCCGGAACGCGCGCACCACGCGAATCCCGGAGAACGTCTCGCCGGCGCGGCCGTCGATGCGCTCCACGTCCTTGCGCACCGAACGGTAGATGGGCCGGACGCGTCGGGCGAACGTGAAGCTCAGGAGCATGACGCCGGGCACGATCGCGAGCGCGGTCAGCGCGAGCCGCCAGTTGAGCGCGAACAGCACGGCCCCCGCAATGACGAGGCGGATGATGGAGATGGAGGGCGAGATCACGGCAAGCTGGAGCAGCCCGGCCGTGGTATCGATGTCGCCCGTGAGCCGTGACAGGATGCCGCCGGTCTTCATGTCGTACAGCTTCGGCAGCGGCAGGTGCAGCATGCGATCGAACAGCGAGCGCCGCAGCGACAGCATCACGCTCACGTTCAGCAGACGCTGCCGGTAGTCCTTCACGGTGCCGAGCAGGTTCGATACGATGATGACGCCGAGGAAGATCATGCCCGCCAGGTGCAGCCGGCTCAGGCGGGCGGCGGTGTCGAGTGCCTCGTTCAGCAGGACGCGGTCGATTATGTAGCGCATGAACAGCGGCTCGACCATCTGCAGGCCGGCGCCGATCAGTGCGAGCACGAAGACGATCGCGACCGCGGTACGGTGCGGCTTCAGCCATCGGATATACTCGCGCAGATACTGCCGACGCCCCGCGCTCAGCAGCCGCTTTCTGACACCGGTCCTGCCGCCGGCCGCGGGTGCCGGCCCGCCCCCGGCCGTTGTCGCACCGCCGGCCGCACCGTCCCCGGCAGACGCATCACCTCCCGCCGCGCCAGCGCCGTCGGCAATTGCAGCGGTGTCCTTCCCCCCGTCCGTCTCACCGGCGTCATCGAGCCGCCGGTCCCGGTATGCCTGGACGAACCGGCGGTACTGCTGACGGGAGGAGCGGGGGGTGTCGCTCATCGCTCCTTGCGGTACATGCGCATGGCGAGCGGGGCGAAGATGGCGACGATCACGGCGGACGCGATGAGCACCCAGGCGATGTCGGCGAGCCGCGCGCCCCCGTGCATCAGACCGCGCGTGGCGCTCGTGAGATGCGTCACCGGATTGTAGCCGACTGCCGTCTGGAGCCAACCCGGCATCGTGGCCGGGTCCACGAAGATGTTGCTCGCGAACGTGAGCGGGAACAGAAGCAGGAAGCTCGACGTCATGACCGACTCCGGCGTCTGCACCATCATGCTCACCACGATCCAGATCCACGACACGCTGAACGCAAAGACAAGCACGAGCAGCACCGCGAGGACGACACCGATCACACCCGCCTGCGGCCTGAATCCCAGGATCATGCCCAGTCCGATCACCATCAGCGCTGCAATCGAGTAGCGCATCACATCGCCCATCAAGGCACCGACGATCGGCGCCGGCTGCCATATCGGTAGCGAGCGGAACCGGTCGAACAGACCCTTCTGGATATCCGTGTTCAGCCCGACGCCCGTATAGACCGTGATGAAGACGATCGCCTGCACCATGATGCCCGGCAGCAGGAACTGGATGTACTCGCGCGGTGAGCCCGCGAGCGCACCGCCGAACAGGTACGTGAACATCAGCGTCATCATCAGCGGGAAGATCGTCACGTCGAACAGCTGAAACGGGACGTGCTTGATTTTCAGCAGAGCGCGCCAGCCGAGCGTGATCGACGCCGAGAGTGCGCTCGCGGGCGCATGTCCGATCGTCGTGCTGCTCATGCGTTCACCTCCTCTTCCGCCGGCACTTCCGCCGCGTGCCCCGTCAGTGCGAAGAACACCTCGTCCAGGCTCGGCTGCCCCATGGAGAATTCTGCCAGGCCCACTCCCGCTTCCGCCAGCGCCCTCAGTGCGTCCGCCACCTGCGCCTCGCCCGCCACGATCGCCGTCAGGGAATCCGGCCCCGTGCCGTTGTGCACCTCCGGTCCGAGCACCTGCTTCATCAATGCGCCGGCCTGCGCGATGTGCTCGGGCGAGGTGACCCGAATGTGCAGCGTCCTGCCGCCTACGGAGGACTTCAGCTCGCGGCTCGTGCCTTCCGCGATCAGACGCCCGTGATCGATCACGGCCAGCCGGTCCGCGAGCCGGTCGGCCTCGTCGAGATACTGCGTCGTCAGCAGCACCGTGGTGCCATCGGCCGCGATCGCGCGTACCATGTCCCACACCTGGTTACGGCTGCGCGGGTCGAGCCCCGTCGTCGGCTCATCCAGGAAAATCAGCTCCGGGGTGCGCATCAGGCTCGCCGCGATGTCGAGACGACGCCGCATCCCGCCCGAGTACGTGCGCACCTGCCGACCCGCCGCGTCCGCCAGCTCGAACGCCTCCAGCAGCTCGCGCGCTCGCGCCCGTGCCGCGCTCCACGAAGAGCCCAGCAGACGTGCGACGAGCACGAGGTTCTCCGTGCCCGTCAGGTCCTCATCGACGGAGGCGTACTGCCCGGTGAGGCTCACCTTCCGCCGGACTGCCCGCGGCTCGCGGGCCACATCGTGACCGAGTACGTGCGCTGTGCCCCCGTCCGGCCGCAGCAGCGTGGCCAGGACCCGGATCGTCGTCGTCTTGCCCGCGCCGTTCGGCCCGAGCAGGCCGTACACGGAGCCGACCGGGATACGGAGGTCGATGCCGTTGACCGCCCGGGTTTTGCCGAAGCCCTTGATGAGCCCCGAGGTTTCTATCGCGTGATCCATGTGATGTCGTCGTGGAGGTTCGCAGGGCGACCCATGATCGAATGTCCGCGTTGCCTTTTCAAGGCTCACGGGACCGTACGCACGGGACGTTCGGTCGGGTTCCGAGATACGTCGAATGACGCGAACGATATTCGACATCGGCACGGGCGTACGGTCCGTCCCCCGAACCGGGGTTCGCACAGGCGACAGGTGGCGGTGCGTCCCGCGCATACGGCCGCGCGCACCGTGCTGCGTTATCATGCGTCGCGAGCCCATACGTACGCGGGTCGGGCGCCGGAAGAGTCTGCACGCAGACGCGTCCGGTCGTGCCGCCGCGCCATTCACGCTGTTACGGAGATGCCATGAGAATCCGAGTTGCCCATGGACTGTTCCTCGCACCCGCTCTCGTCGCCTGCCAGGCACGAACTGAGACGCCGACACCCGCGCGGACGGTGGAAGTCGTCGTAGCGAATCAGCAGTCCGCCTCGGCGTCCATCCTGAACGCGGATGGCCTGACGGTGACGAACGTGACTGTGGGTACCGGTCCGCACGAGGCACAGGTGTCGCCGGACGGCCGCACTGCGGTGGTGACCGTGTACGGCACGCAGACGCCGGGCAACCAGCTGGCGGTGATCGATCTCGTGCGTGACTCCGTGATTCGGACGATCGACCTCGGTCGCTACACGCGTCCCCACGGCGTGCTGTTCCTCGGCGGCAGCTCGAGCCGTGTCGCGGTGACATCCGAAGCGACGAATACGGTGATCATCGTGGATCTGGCGACGGGCAGTGTGCAGCCGATCCCGACGAACGCGCGCGGCTCGCACATGGTGGCCGTCAACGCCGATGGGACGCGCGCCTGGACGGCCAACATCGGTGACAACAACGTCTCGGAGCTCGATCTCGTGACCGGCACGTTCGTCCGGTCCTACGACGGGCTGCCGTCGCGGCCGGAAGGCATCACTGTGACGCCGGACGGCAGCGAGGTGTGGGTCGGAAGCAACGACACCGGCGCGGTGACCGTCATCTCCACCGCGACGGGTGAGCTGGCGCACACTCTCACCGGCGCCCGGTTCCCGTACCGTCTCGGCGCCTCTCCGGATGGTGCCCGCGTCGCGATTGTCGATGGCATGGGCAACCACCTGCTCATCGCCGATGTGGCATCGAAGCGCATTGTCACGCGCGTCCCGCTCGACTCGCCGCGCGGGGTGGCGATCGCAGAAGACAACCGCACGGCCTGGGTCACGCTCGGCGGCGGCCAGGTCGTGGAGGTCGACATGGATGCGGGCACGGTGCTGCGCACCATCCCGGTGCAGGCATCACCCGACGGCGTCGGCGTAGGCAGCAGGCGCTGAGGCGCCGCAACAGCGGGTGCGCCGCGGCCGTGCAGACCTGCACCCCCGTCACCCCGTCGACGGGTTGCTGCGCGCCGCGGTGAGCTTCACTCCGCGAAGATGCCCTTCATCGCCGCTTCCAGGGCGCGTCGCATGTCGTCCGCACTGGCGCCCATGTGGAAACCCGCGACGGCCGCGGGCCGCAGCAGCCCCGCGATGTGTTCGAGGTCCGCGGGGCGCCCGGCCGACGGTGCGGCCGGCTCGGCGATGCGCGTGCCGCGCGCGCCCTCGGTCACTACCACACCGAGCCGCTCCAGCTCGCCATACGCGCGCGCCACGGTACCCGGCGCGATGTCCAGCCTGTCCGCAAGCTGACGCACCGCCGGCAGACGCGCGCCCGGCGCCAGCTCACCCGTCGCAACAGCCTCCTGGATCCGAGCGATGATCTGCTCGTAGATCGACAGGTCCGACTGGTCATCGAGCTCGAGGCGAAGTGGCTGCTCGGGCACAGCCGGGCCCGCCCAGCCCTCAGGCCGCGGCCCCGGGTCCACTCCCTCCAGAACGGCGTGCACCCGTTCCAGCGTCACGCCACTCGCCTTCAGGACGTGCGCCCCGATCCCCTTTTCCTCCCGCAGCAGACCCAGCAGCAGATGCTCCGTGTCGATGTGCCGATCCCCCAGCTCGCGCGCGGCCCTCATTGAGAACTCGAGCACTTTCTTCGCCCGCGAGGTATACGGCAACTCTCCCATCCCGTGCGAGGCGCGCCCTCGACGCAGCGTGCCCTCCACTCGCTGCCGCAGCTCGTCCCCGGTCGACCCCAGCGCTTCCACCAGCTCCATCGCCCGCGATTCCGGCAGTCGCAACAGCCCCAGCAGCATGTGCTCCGTGCCCACATAGTCGTGGCCGAGCTGATTCGCCTCCGCCCGGGCGAACGCCAGTGCACGGCGCACTCCGTCGCGGAAATCGTAATTCATGCGGACCTCCAGTGGTTATGTACCAACCCGACTGATACATTGGCGAATCCGCTGGCTTGTGTCAATGGGGCTGGTACAAGCGAGCAGCCCGGGAGGTCGCAGCATTGCACCTCCCGGACGGTCGCGATCGGGAGGACCTTACTCCGCGCGCAGAGCCTTCAGCGGATCGACGTGTGCGGCACGGCGTGCGGGAACCCAGCTGGCCACGAGCGCGACTCCGGCGAGTATCGCGGGAACGATCGTGAACGTGGCGATGTCGTGGGTGCTCAGCTCGAAGAGCAGGACAGCGAGAGGCCGTGCGAGTGCCAGCGCCGCGACCGTTCCGATGGCGAGACCCGCGAGGGTGAGCCGGAGCGACCGACCGAGCACCATGCGGACGACATCGTTCGCGCGGGCGCCGAGAGCGACACGGATCCCGATCTCCTGGCTGCGCTGGCCCACGGCGTACGCGGTCAGACCGTACACGCCGACGGCGGCGAGCAGGAGTGAAACGGCGGCAAAGAACGTGAAGAATGCGGAGTAGAGGCGGGGGAGGGCGATGGTCTGCGCGACGAGCTGCTGCATGTCGCGGAACGCGGGCGGTGGGAGAGCGGGGTCGAGCGAGCGCACCGCGTCGCGGATGACGGCGCCGGCGGCACCGGTCGCCAGGTCGGTGCGTGCGACGAGCACCGCATTGCGGCTGCCGATCTGTGTGGTGGTCATGAACATCTCGACGATCGGCGAGGCGCCGAGGCCGCGGTGTCGCGTGTCGGCGACGACGCCGACGATCTCTGCACGCGGCCCGTCGTCGCCCAGGAGCAGGCGGGCACCGACGGCGTCGTCGCCGGGGAAATGGCGGCGCTGGAATTCCTCGTTCACGACCACCGCATACACGACATCGTCGCCGGCACGGTCGTCGGCGGTGAAGCCGCGGCCGGCGACAACGGGCATGCCCATGACATCGAAGAAGTTCGGCGAGACCATGCGGAACCACGACGCGGGCGACTGCTCATCGGCGCCGAGGGTGCGGCCTTCAATGAGGAATCCGAGGTCGCTGTCGCCCTCCGTCATGGGGAGACTCGATGTCGTTGCCACATCGCTGATGCCGGGCCGCGCTGCCGCGTGCTCGCGGGCCGTCGCCAGGAATGCGCGGACCTGCATGTCGGTTTCGTAGCGGGCGGGTGGCAGGAAATACGCTCCGGTGAGGAGACCCTCAGGCTGGAAGCCGGGGTCCACCTGCTGAAGACGGGCGAGGCTCTTCAGAGTGAGGCCGGAGCCGATGAGGAGGACGAGCGCGATCGCGACCTGGGCGACGACGAGTGCGCTGCGTGCGCGCTGCCGCGTCCGCGAGGTGCGCATGCCGCCGGCGTCCTTCATCACGCCGGCGAGACCTTCGCGCACAGCATGGAGTGCCGGGGCGGCACCGGCGGCAACGGCCGCGAGCACGCCGGTCACCAGCGCGAACAGCAGGGCGCTGGCATCGACGCTGACTTCCTCGATGCGGGGCGTGCCCGCGGGTGCCAGTGCGGTCAGCAGGTCGACCGCCCAGAGCGAGACGACGGCGCCGCCCACAGCGCCGAGCACGCCGAGCAGTGTGGTCTCCACGAGCATCTGTCGCACCAGCAGGCTGCGGCGTGCGCCCAGTGCGGTCCGTATGGCGAGATCGCGCTGCCGGACTGCGGCGCGGGCGACCAGCAGGTTGGCGACATTGACTATGGCAATGAGCAGCAGCAGCGTGACGGCGACGCCGAGCGCGATCAGAGCCGGGCGCGTCGACGCGAGCAGGTCATCCTTCAGCCGGGTCACGGTGAACGTGACGTCGCGATTGGAGCGATACGTCTCTGCCAGCCGCGCGGACACGACCGCGGCATCGGCGTTGGCCGACGCGATGCTGACGCCCGGTTGCACCCTGCCGATCACGCGGATCGTGTAGCAGCCGCGACCGCACGAGCCGGCCGCGTTCACAATGCGCGAGCGCCAGATCTCCGCGTCGAACAGCGGATCACGGAAGCCCGGCGGCATGACGCCGACGATCTGGTGCGATACATCGTTCAGCCGGATTGTGCGACCCACCACCGCGGGGTCGCCGCCGTAGGCGCGCTGCCACAGGTCATGACCGAGCACGACGACCGGGTCCGCGCCCGGTCGCTCCGTGTCGGGATGGAACGCAGCGCCGATCGCGGGACGCACGCCGACGACGTCGAAGTATCCCGATGAGACAATGGCGCCAGTGAGCGCCTCCGCGCCGCTCTGCGTCTGCATTGCGGGCCCCCAGTCGCCGACTGCGGCGAGCGAGGTGAACGACGAGGTCTGATCGCGCAGGTCAACGAAATCGGGAGGTGTGAACCATTCGCGGTCCGGCCCCCCGCGCTGCGTCAGGTCCTGCCACACCATCACCATGCGGTCGGAGTCGGGATAGGGCAGTGGTCGCAGGAGCATGGCATTCACGACCGCGAAGATCGCGACGGTGGCACCGATCCCGATGGCGAGCGTCGCCGCGACCGTGATTGAGAACCCCGGCGCACGCAGGAGCGCGCGCCACGCGTAACGGATGTCCTGGATGAGCTCGTGCATGGCGGCCTCTGCGGAATCGGACTGGCATCGTGTGGCGATCGGCCCTGAACGTTCGTGTGGAAGTGTCGTGCCCCGCGCGACGGAGTCCCCAACCTGCGTGAGTGCAGAGCGTTACGCCGATGTCCGAGCTGCCGTGGCGGTCACCGGCAGTTCACTTCCGGGACGGCATCTGGCGAAAGCGGGACGCCGCACCATGGGCTTTGCGAGCCCCGTCTGCGGTTTTAGCTTCCCGGGTCGGGACGTTCTCCGCACGGACCAGAAGCGAAAGGCAGGCTCCATGAAGAAATTCGCGCTGCTGATCTACATAGACGATGAGATGCTCGAGGCGCTGCCGGAGGGTGAGTACGACCGCAGGATGCGCGGCTGCCTGGCGCACGCCGATGAGCTGCGCGAGGACGGCCGGCTCCAGGACTCGCAGATGCTGGAGGATGCGAAGACCGCGAAGTCGATGCGCGTCCGGAACGGCCGCCGTACCGTCGTGGACGGTCCGTTCACGGAAACGAAGGAGATGCTGGCGGGCTTCAACCTGATCGAGGCCGAGGACATGGACGAGGCGGTGCGCATTGCGGAAGCGTTCCCGTGGGCTGCGACCGGCTGTATCGAGATCCGCGAGATCCGGGATATCGAGGGGGTGCGTCAGCGGGTGGGCAGCGCGGCCGCCGCGGCCAGCAGCTGATCGACGCGCACGAACGAATACCCGCGCCGCTGGAGCTCGGCGATGAGCGGACCGACATGCGGGTGCATCCCGTCGGTCCGCTCCGGCCCCGCGCCCAGGTGGAGCAGGAGCAGGAATCCGTTGAGGCCATCCGGCTCGGCCGATTCGTAATCCAGAATGGTGCGGACGATGTCGGCCGATGAGATGAATCGTGGATGATCGTCCGGCATGTAGTCCGCATTGGAGCGTGTGCCGGGCGTGTAATTGAAGAGCACCAGCCCCATATCCCGCGACCAGTCGGCGATCTCCTGGTTGTACCACTCGAACGGCGGGATGAAGTACCGCATCTGCGCGCGTGTGCGACCGTACGCCGCAAGATCGTCCAGGTTCTTCTCCAGGTCCGCACGGAACTGCGGCTGGGAGACCAGGGTCGCGCTCCGATCGTCCCATGACGCGTAGAGAAGATGTGCATCGGAGTGCGCGCCGAGGTAATGCCCCTCGTCGACCATCCGGTGCAGGTGATCCGTGAAAGCCGGCGTACGAATGAAATCGCCCGTCACGAAGAACGACGCTTTCACGCCGCGGTCGCGCAACGCGTCGAGGATCGAGGTCGCGCCCTCCGCGTAATTGCCGCCGGTGAAGATGAGCGCGATGCGCGGCTCGTCACGGGGCCCCCGCGTGATCCCGCCCTGGTCCCAGGTGAGATCGTCGGCCGGCACCGCCTGCCCGTCGCCCGGTATCGGGTGGCAGGCGGCGATACCGACGACGCACAACCATCGAAGTGAACGCAGAGGCCTCACATCGGCGGCCAGTGAATGCCTGCGCGCCTCATGCTGTAAATCACGACGCTAGCGGCTCCACGGCGGTACGACGCCGATCGAGCGGGCGTAGGCGATCATCTGGCCGAGATGCTCGTGCAGGTGCGTCGTCGTGAGCACCCACAGGTCGGTGCCGCTCATCTCGCTGCCGAACAGCTCGACCTTCTGCGCGAGAAACGCCTCGTCCGCCTTCTCCATGGCCGCGCGCAGATGCGCGAACGACTCGCGCATGGTCGCCATGGCCTCCGCCTTGGTCATGGTGCGCGCCTCATAGGCCTGCACGCTCGGGTAGTCGCCGGCCTTGATGCCCGTCTCCGCGGGCGCGGGGATGCCGACAGCCGTCGGCAGGAACCAGTTGTCGGCCGCGACGTGAACCAGGACTTCGGCGGTCGAGCGTACGCCGTCCGCCGGCCGCCAGGCATACCTCGCCTCCGGGATCGCGCCCGCGAGCGCCGTCATCTTCTCTTCCACCTGGGTCACATCACGCAGCAGCGAGTTGATGATGGCCGGGCGGGACGCGGCCGCAGCGGGATCCTGGGCTTGAGCGATCGCCGGCATGACGACCGCAGCGGCGAACAGGAAGAACGCCACGAGCTGGGACCGACGCAGTGTGCTCATGAGGGGCTCCGGATGGGGTGGACGGAACACTTCTCCATTCTCGCACTTTGCGCGTGCGGAGCAAGGCCTCAACCTCGGGTCCCGGCCGCTGGTCCGCCATGTTGTTGCTCCTGCTCGACTTGCGTGTACTGCCGGCTTCCGGCTCGGCAGCCCTGACCGTGAGCAATACACGTTCCTGCTCATGCGCCCCGCACCATTCCGCGCGCTCGAGGGTAGCTGAGGGCACGCTGTGGCCAGGCCCGGGAGGGTCAATCCGAAAGAGTGACGAAGGAAATGTTTGCCAGGCTCGCGCTGCTGTTCATTGTCGTACCGTTCGCGGAGCTCGCCCTCCTGATGTGGATTGCGGCGCGCATCGGGTTCTGGCCGACCATGGCCCTGGTGGTCATCACGGGCTTCGTCGGTGCGGCGCTGGCGCGCGCGGCGGGTGTGCAGGTGATCGGCCGGATCCGGCAGGAGATCGCGGCAGGGCGAATGCCTGTCGATCACCTGCTGGACGGGTTGCTCGTGCTGATCGGCGGCGTCCTGCTGCTGACCCCGGGCATCATGAGCGATCTGTTCGGCCTGTCGCTGCTGCTGCCCGCGTCACGCTCCGTGGTGCGGAGTCTGGTACGGCGGCGGATGCAGAGACTCGTCGATGCCCGGCGCGTTCAGGTCGTCGGGCTCGACGGTCGGCCGATCAACTAGTTCCGGGCCCGGAAAATCCCGCCTTCTCAGGAGCCACAACACCGCTCGGCGTAGCCGCTTTGATCCAGCACTTCGGCGACCGGCAGGTCGTAGATGTCCTGCCACGAGTCCCGGCCGTGCGCGGCGACGTAAGCCTGCACGATGCGCAGACCGATGAAATAGCCGGCCGCGCCCGGCCCGCCCGGGATGAGCTGTTCGCTCCTGCTTGCCACGCGGTCGCCGTCGCTGCGTTCGCGTGACGCCAGGATCGGCCGCGCCGCGTCGAACAGCTCACGCTCATGGGCCAGTGCCCACTCCCACTCATCGTCGGAGTACATCAGCGACCGCGCCTCCGAACGCAGCCCTCCTCCGTGCACCCACGCGACGTACGAGGCAAAACCTTCGCTGACGATGCGGTCGAGCACCGTGCCGGCGTCCGGATCGTCCGCGCGGCGGCCGTGCACCTGGTGCGTGAGCTCGTGCGGCAGCACGCTCGCAATGGCGGCGGAGTCCGGTTGCATGCGTGTGAAGTCCGCTACCATGCCGATGCCGCCCAAGCCCCCCATATCGGTCCAGCCGGGTCCGAAAACGATGTACCACGTACCGTTCGGACGCCGCCCGGTCGTGCGCTCGATCCACTCGACACCTTCCGAGAAGCGACGGTCCAGGGCGACGTCGAGCAGCGGCTCCAGCCGCGCGTGCATCGGGTGCTCAGGCTCGAGCAGTTTCACCGCCCACTTCCGGAACGCGGCCTCGTCGCCGAGGTAGCCCGCCCAGAAATCCGTGTACGGCGCGTAAACGGTCCGCACGAGCTCATCGGTGGTGCTGTCGGCCGGCGCGCCGGCGGTCGCGCGCAGTGCCTCCGCCTGAAGCCGGTACAGGTTCACGATGCGCAGGGCGCCGTCCGCCAGATGGAGCTCTGCGGCGGTCGCACCGATCTTCCGCGCGATCGATGTATCACCCGGGGACGTGACCCGGGCATGGACAGGATGCTGCGCGCTTGCCGCTCCGGCGGCGGACAGGCAGAGCAGGGATGACGTCAGTACGGCGAATCGGAGTCGCATACAGTGTGCTGTATTGTCGTGTGAGGCGCGCTGCGGGTTGCAGGCGGCGCCCCTGATTATCGCGGAATCGGATCGGCTGCGCTACGGGCTCCGCGCTGCCGGCACCGCACGTGCATCGCGCCAGCATGTCTGAGGTGGGGAGGGGGATTGAAGGGCAGGGGGAGGGGAACAACAGAAATTATTTAACCACAGAGCACACGGAGCACACAGAGAACAGAATACGGATTCCTTTCTTTACAACAGCAAGAACAACAAACAAGAACAACAATAGGAAACAGCAGCCTGCAACAGCATGAACAACAGCAGCGGCTACCCGGTTGCAGATAGTTAACAGGATGATCGTCCTCAGTGTGCTCCGTGTGCTCTGTGGTGAAAGATGTTGATGACATGATTGAAGACCTGTGGTACAAGAACGCGGTGATCTACAGTCTCGACCTCGAGACTTTTCTGGACTCGAACGGTGACGGCGTCGGCGACTTCGAGGGGCTGATCCATCGGCTGGACTATCTCGAGTATCTCGGCGTCGACGCGGTCTGGCTGGCGCCGTTCCAGCCGTCGCCGCAGCGAGACAACGGGTATGACGTCAGGGAGTATTACGGTGTCGACCCGCGGTACGGCTCGCTCGGCGATTTCGTGCAGTTCATGCATGAGGCAGAGAAGCGCGGCATCAAGGTGCTGATGGACATCGTCATCAACCACACGTCGGACGAGCACGCCTGGTTCCAGCACGCGCGCAGCAGCCCCGACTCACCGTTCCGCGACTGGTACCTGTGGTCGAAGAAGCGGCCGAAGAACTGGAACAAGGGGATGGTGTTTCCGGGCACGCAGAAGGCGATCTGGACGCGCGACGAGGAGGCGGGGGAATACTATTTCCACAGGTTCTACGAGTTCCAGCCGGATCTGAACATGGACAACCCGCAGGTACGCACGGAAGTGCGGCGCATCATCGGGTTCTGGCTGGAGCTGGGGGTGCACGGGTTCCGTGTGGACGCCGTGCCGTTCGTCATCGAGAGTGTGGAGCCGGGCAGAAACAAGGGCGAGCTGCATTTCGAGTATCTTTCCGAGCTGCGCCGCTTCGTGCAATGGCGCAGCGGCAGCGCGATCCTGCTGGGCGAAGCGAACGTGCTGCCGGAGGAGAGCACGAAATACTTCGGTGACGATGGTGCGACGGGCCTGCACATGATGTTCAACTTCTTCGTCAACCAGCACCTGTTCCTGGCGCTTGCGACGGGAGAGGTCGAGCCGCTGCGTGAGGCGCTGCGTGCGACGGAAGAGATACCGGAGACGGCGCAGTGGGCGCAGTTCCTCCGCAACCACGACGAGCTCGACCTGGGGCGGCTGACGGAGGAGCAGCGGCAGCGGGTGTTCGAGCGGTTCGCGCCCGAGGCATACATGCAGCTGTACGATCGGGGCATCCGTCGCCGGCTGGCGCCGATGCTCGGCGACCGTGAGCACGAGGAGCTGGCGTACAGCGTGATGTTCTCGCTGCCGGGCACGCCCGTCATCCGGTTCGGGGATGAGCTGCGCATGGGTGACGACCTCGAGCTCGACGAGCGTGAGGCAGTCCGTACGCCGATGCAGTGGGCGGACGAGCCAAACGGCGGGTTCTCCTCGGCGGACGAGACGGTTACACCCGTCATCGACCACGGCGTGTGGAGTTACGAGCACATCAACGTCGCGGAACAGCGTCGCGATCCGGACTCGTTCCTGAACTGGATCGCAGGCATGATCCGACTGCGTAAGGAGTGTCCGGAGATCGGCTGGGGCGAGTGGTCGATCATCGACGCGGGCTCGGACGAGGTCCTGGCCATATGCTACCGGTGGCGCGGCAACGCGGTGCTGGTGCTCCACAATTTCGGCCAGTCGTCATACGAGGCAGTGCTCCACCTGGACGATGACGATGGTGACCGTCTGTCGGACCTCATGAAGGAAGAGGAGGTGCGCGCGGATGAGGACGGTGCGCTGCGCGTACCTCTGGACGCGCTCGACTACCGCTGGTTCCGCGTCGGAGGCCTGGACTACGCCGTGAAGCGCACGCGCGGATAGGGGACCACCGGCACGCGGCCAGGGGTGAACCCACTTGCTCCGACGCTCGTGCCGGTAGCATGTTGTGACTGTCCGGTCCTGCCCGTCCGGAATCGCAGCACCCCAGCGCGTCCCCATTGCGGGTGACGTGCTCCTTCATGATGTCCTCAGGCAGGTTCCGATGATCCGCACGCGCATTCTCATCCCGCTGCTGGGCCTCGCGCTCGCAGGCCCCGCCTCGCACGTCACCGCGCAGCAGCCGACCCCGGCAGAGCTGGCGCGTCCGCTGCCGCTCGATCCGCTGGTGACGGTCGGCACGCTGCCGAACGGCATGCGTTACTTCATTCGCGAGAACGTATGGCCGGCGCAGCGCGCCGAGCTGCGCCTGGTGGTGAAGGTCGGGTCGGTCGTCGAGGACGACGATCAGCTGGGCCTCGCGCATTTCACGGAGCACATGGCGTTCAACGGCACGGAACGGTTTCCGAAGCAGGAGCTGGTGCAGTATCTCCAGTCGATCGGTATGCGGTTCGGTCCGGACGTGAACGCGTACACCAGCTTCGACGAGACCGTGTACATGCTGCAGCTGCCGACGGACGGTGATGAGTTCCTCGAGAAGGGCATCGCCATTCTGGGCGACTGGGCACACGCCCAGGCGTTCGATCCGGAAGAGATCGATGCGGAACGGGGCGTCGTGATCGAGGAATGGCGGCTCCGGCGCGGTGCCGGCGCGCGCATGCAGGACCGGCAGCTGCCCGTGCTGCTGCGAGGCTCCCGCTATGCCGAGCGGCTCCCGATCGGCACGGTCGACGTGCTGCAATCATTTCCGTACGAGGCGGTGGAACGGTTCTACGAGGACTGGTACCGTCCGGACATGATGGCGGTCATAGCGGTCGGCGATTTCGATGGCGCCGAGGTGGAGCGCATGATCACCGAGACTTTCTCGCAGATCCCTGCGCCTGCGGCGCCCCGGGAGCGGCCGGCGTTCACAGTGCCGGACCATGAGGAGACATATGTGACGGTCGCAACGGATCCGGAGGCGACCAGCAACTCACTCACGATCTATCACCTGCTGCCGCCGCGCGATCACATGACGTTCGGCGGATACCGCGATCGGACCGTCGAGGGCCTCTACTTCTCCATGCTGAACGCGCGGCTCTCGGAGATCGCGCAGAAGCCGGACGCACCATTCGTGGGCGCCGGCATGGGGCGCGGCTACTTCGTGCAGGCCGCGGATGCGTTCACGGTGAGTGCGGGCGTAAAGGATGGCGGGATCGAGCGCGGCCTTGATGCGGTGCTGACGGAGCTGGAGCGCGCGGCGCGCCACGGTTTCACGGAAACAGAGATGGAGCGGGCGCGCACGAACGCGATCGCGGCACGCGAGCGACTGTTTGCGCAGCGTGAGCAGCGCACGTCGGCGTCACGTGCGGACGAGCTGGTGCGGCATGTCGTCAACGGCGAGGATGCGGCCGGGAGCGAGGCTGAGCACGAGCTGCAGATGCAGATTCTGCCGCACGTCACGCTGGCCGAGATCAACGACATCGCACGGACGCGACCGCCGGCGCGTAACCGCGTCATCATGGTGCGTGCCCCGGAGAAGGATGGTGTAGCGGTACCGACCGAGGCGGAGCTGCTGGCAATCGCAGAGGCGGTGAAGACGCGCACGATCGAGCCATACCGGGACATCATCGTGGACCAGCCGCTCATTGCCGAGATGCCGCAGCCGGGCGCGATTGTAGAGGAGGACAGCGTGCCGGAGCTGGAGCTGACGCAGTGGCGGCTGGCAAACGGCGTACGCGTCATCCTCAAGCCGACCGACTTCCAGACGGATCAGGTGATGCTGCGCGGCGTGAGTCCGGGCGGGTCGTCCCTCGTACCCGACTCGCTGTTCCTGGACGCCATGCTGGCGACATCGGCCGCCGGTGTGGGCGGGCTGGGCGAGCTGAGCCAGCAGGATCTACGCAGGGTACTGACCGGGAAGACGGCGTCGGCGAGCGCGATGATCGGATCACGGACGGAAGCGATCAGCGGCTCATCGACACGCGGGGACATAGAGACCATGCTGCAGCTGGTCTACATGCGCTTCATGCCACCGCGGAGGGATTCCGCCGTATTCGCGTCGTTCACGCAGGCGAACCAGGCCATGCTCGCCAACCGGGCGAGCAGCCCGCAGGCGGCGTTCGGCGATACCATTACCCTCACCATGGCACAGCACCACCCGCGCGCCCGGCCGATCAGCGCGGAAGTATTCGAGCAGATCGATCTCGACCGCGCCCTCCGCATCTATCGCGATCGGTTCGCGGATGCGAGCGACTTCACGTTCGTGATCATCGGCGATTTCGATATCGATTCCATCCGCCCGCACGTACAGCAGTATCTCGGCGGTTTGCCGTCGATGAACCGCGAAGAACAAGGCCGCGATGTCGGCATACGCCCGCCGACCGGTGTGATCCGCAAGGTGGTGCGCGCGGGCACGGAGCCCCAGAGTCAGACGTACATCTCCTTCACGGGACCGTTCGAGTACAGCGCCGCCGAGCGCCACGTCCTCGGATCGATGGGCGAGGTGCTGGAGAACCGGCTGCGGGAGAAGCTCCGCGAGGCGCTGGGCGGCACCTACAGCGTCAACGTCTCAGCCGGCGGCGGGCGCGATGAGCCGGCCACCTACAGCGCGACCATCAGCTTCGGCAGTGCACCCGATCGCGCCGACGAGCTGACGGAGGCGGTAATGGCGGAGATCACTGCTCTCCAGACGGACGGCCCGACCGCGGGCGATGTGGAGCAGGTGCGCGAGGCGCAGCGGCGGGGCCGCGAGCTCGCTCTCAAGCAGAACGCGTTCTGGCTCGGCTCCATCACCACGGCCTACCAGTACGGCGAGGACCCGCGCGAGATACTGCGCGAGCACGAGATGACCGAGGCGCTCACAGCCGCCGCCATTCGTGAAGCGGCACGGCGTTACCTGCGTATGGACAACTACGTGCACGTGACACTGCTGCCGGTGGCGCCGAACATGTGAACGCCGTCAGCGCACCGCGGCGGACGGGATAATCCCTCCGACGTCTCCGGTATCTCCCGACAGACGTCCTCCCTGGCGCGAGCCATGATGGACGCTCGACGCCGTGCGTGAACGCGCGCGGCACTGAGCCCCAACCATGGTACCTGAATGGTCGCGACTGCTAAAGAGGAGTCGTTCCCCCGCGGCGGCACGGACGCGGCGCGGCTGGCCTATCTTTCGCGCTACGCGGTGCTCGCGCCGTCCAGCCATAATTCGCAGCCGTGGCGCCTCGTGATAGGTGACGGGCAGGTCGATGTGTATGCCGATCTGTCGCGCTGGCTGCAGGTCGCCGACGCGGACCGGCGCGAGTTGCACATCAGCATCGGCTGCGCCATCGAGAACCTGGTCGTCGCGGCAGCACATTTTGGAGAGTCGTACAGTCTCGAGCTGTTCCCTGACGCCGGCAGCGCTGAGCTCATCGCGCGCATCCGTCTCACGCATGGGCCGGTACCGCCGACGCTGCCCGGTCTGTTCGAGGCCATACCGCGCCGCCGCACGAATCATCAGCTGTTCACATCGACTCCCGTTCCCGCTGCCGTGCTCGAGCGGCTGTGCGCTGCATGCGCGGAGCCCGGCATCGGCGTTCACGCGATCAGCAGCGAAGCGCCCAAGGCGGCCGTTCAGGACATGGTGGTCGCAGGTACGCGAAAGGAGTTTGCGGATCCGGCATTCCGCAGGGAGCTCGGCGACTGGGTGGGCCGCGGCGTACTCGGCACGCCGCGTCCTCTGGCGCCGCTCGCGCGACTGGCCGTGACTCACGTCGACATGGGTGCGCTGATAGCGCGCCAGGAGGCCGCGCGTTTCGCGAGTGCACCTGCGATCATCCTCGTAGCATCGGCTGTCGATGACCCCCGCGCGCAGGTGAGCGCGGGCCGCGTGGTGGAGCGCGTCTGGCTCGCCGCCGTGCACGCGGGGCTCGCGCTCCAGCCGGTAAGCCAGCCGCTGCAGGTACCCGAAGTGAGGCGGCACCTGCGCGATGCGCTGGAGATCCCGGAGCCGTGGCCGCAGCACCTGTTTCGCGTGGGGTACGCGACCGGCGAAGACAGGCGCAGACCTGTGCGCGACCTGGCGGACACGGTAATGGTGACCGGCGCGTGACGCGGCGAGCCTGGACCTGGAATGCGCGGACGCGAAACGTGCGTGCGGAGCTGGAAGCGTCGCAGGTGCCGGGCCGGACGGCCGCGTATGCAGAAAGCGAGGTCGCGGATCTGCCGGATCCGGTGCGCCGCTACTTTCGTAACGTGCTGCGCAACGGGCAGCCGATGATCCGGACCGCGCGACTGACGCAGCAGGGCGAGTTCCTCGTCAAGGAACAGCCGGCAAAGTGGGGTGCGTTCAGCGCGAGCCACCTGGCAGCCGTCAACCCGCCGTCGTTCGACTGGGACGCGCGTATTGCGTGGGCGCCAGGGATGAAGGTGTTCGTGCGGGACGCATACGTGGCCGGTACCGGTCTGTTGCATGCGGCCGCGTTCGGCGTCTTGACGCTAACGAAGCAGCGCGACACGCCGGAGCTGGCGGAGGGAGAGCTGATGCGCTACCTGGCCGAAACGCCGTGGTACCCGACCGCGCTGCTGCCGGGACACGGCGTGAGCTGGACGGCTATCGATGATGCGTCCGCACGGGCCGCGCTGACGGACGGCGCCACGACCGTATCGCTCGACTTCACGTTCGACGACGATGGACTGATCACGCGCGTGTGGTCGTCGGCGCGCTATCGCGATGTCAACGGCTCACCGACACCGATGCCGTGGCAGGGGCGGTTCGAGCGTTACGAGGTTCATTCGCGGATCCGCATTCCAGCAATGGCTGAAGTGGCATGGGTGGGACCCGGCGGAGCGATGCCGTACTGGCGGGGAACCGTCACGTCCGTCACGTACGATTTCGAGCGGTAAGGATTACGCCGGCTGGTCCGTGGCGCCGTCTGTCGGGGTGGTAGTCGGGAGCCACAGCTTGAAGCACGAGCCTTCGCCGGGCGCACTCCGGACGGTGAGATCGCCGTTCATCAGGCGGGCGAGGTGACGGCTGATCGTGAGACCGAGACCCGTCCCGCCCTTCGTCCGCGTCCTTCCCGTTTCCCCCTGTACGAATGGTTCGAAGACGGCTGTGATCTGGTCGGGCGCCATGCCGATGCCGGTGTCCTCGACCATGATGCTGATCCACGGGCCGGGTCCCTCGAGCGACGCTTCGGGGTCGGGGCTGCCGGTGACGTCGCAGGTCACGCGGATGCGACCGCCGGGCTCCGTGAATTTCACGGCATTGGACAGGAGGTTCGCCACGATCTGACGGACCCGATCGACGTCTCCGATGAAGAACAACCCGCTGTCGGGGCTGCAGTCGCTTTCCACCTCGAGATTTCGTTCATTCGCCTGCGGCTGGATCAGGTCGAGCGCAGCCAGGACGGGCACGTCCGCGCGGGCGTGCTCGTGCTCGACCGTGATGCGGCCCGCCTCGATCTTCGCGAGATCGAGCACGTCCTCGACCAGTCCGAGAAGGTGGTCGCTGCTCGCGCGAATGCGCTTCAGGTGGTTGCGCTGTTCATCCGTCAGCGGACCGACGATTCCCGCCTCGAGCAGGCCCGCGTAGCCGATGATGGCGTTCATCGGCGTGCGGAACTCGTGGCTCATGTTGGCGAGGAATTCCGACTTGGCGCGATTGGCGGCCTCCGCTTCGATGGTGCGGTCGGTGAGCTGCATGTTGATGCGCTCCATCTCGGCCAGCGCGCGGTCCCGCTCCTCCTCCGCACGCACGCGACGCACGGACTGGCCGATGTCGCTGCCAATGACTTCCACCGCCGTGAGCAGATCTTCATCCGGCGAGAGGACATCCGGGTGGAGGAACTCCACCACACCGAGCACCTCCGCACCCGCGCGCACCGGAAACGCCAAAGCGCCGTGCAGGTTGGTCGCGCGCGCAGCGTCGGCCCGCGAGAAAGAAGGGTCGTGCACCACATCGTCGACCCATACCGAGTCGCCGCTCTCCCAGACGCGGCCCGGCAGTCCGACGCCGCGCGAGAAGGTCGTCTGCTCCGTCACGCGGATGAACCGGTGCAGGGCCGGGTCTGCGACGCTCCAGCGGCCGGCGACCCGGAGGACATCCGAGCCGGGATCGACGATCCAGAACACACCGACCACCCAGCCGAGCCGCTCGCCGATGGCCGCGAGGATGCGCGGCGCGGCGGCATCGAGCGTGTGTGATTCGGCGAGGATGCGTGTGACTGCATGCTCCGCCGCAATCCGGTCCCCGGCGATCCTGCCCTCCGTGAGATCGCGGATGAACGCGCTGAACACGAGGTGGTTGCCCGGTCGCGCCGAAGACACGGTGAGCTCGATGGGGAACTCCGTGCCGTCGCGGCGGAGCCCGGTGATCTCGATACGGCGGTCGAGGATGCGCTTTTCGCCTGTCGTCAGGTACCGCTTCATTCCGCGCCGGTGCGCTTCACGATGCTGCGGGGGAATGATCGTATCCGACAGGGTCTGCCCGATCGCTTCCTGTGCCGGCCAGCCGAACATCACCTCCGCCTGGCGGTTCCAGCCGGTGATCACGCTGTTCTCGTCCGTCGTCACGATCGCATCCAGAGCGGACTCGACGATCGCGCGCATGCGCGCTTCCGCGACGCGCAGCTCGTCGTTCACCGTCTCGAGCTCGGCAGCCAGCTCCTCCAGCTCGGCGGCCTGCGACTCCAGCTCCATGGCCTGCTGCTCGGACTGCTCGCGCTGGTCCGAGATCTCATGTACCAGTCGCGCGTTGTCGATGGCCGTACCAGCCCGCCGCGCGAGGTCCTCGACGAACTCAAGATCCTCCTCGGCGTACGTGCGACCGGACTCGGCATACACGAAGAGTATCGAGCCCAGCACCTGGTCGCGTGCGACGAGCGGTGCGATCACGTATGACCGCAGCCCCAATTGCCGCAGCATCTCCAGATGCTCGCCATCCTGGGCCGCCTGCTTCAGCATCTCGTCCGGAATCGTGGCCGCGAACTCCGACATGCCAGTGCGGATCACCTGGGGTGCGCCGACCGTCGCATCCGGGTTGCTGGGGTACCTCTCCTCCAGCTCCCTCACCAGCTCGATCTTTTCCGGATCCATGTGCTCGACCGCTACGCGGTGTAGCTCGCCGTTCTCGAGAAGGTCGATCGCGCACCAGTCCGCCACGTCGGGCACCGCCAGCTCCGCGACGTTCCGCAACGTCCGCTCGTAGTCGAGCGAGGAGGCGAGGATGCGACTCGCCTCGGCCATGAACGATGCCTGGCCGTCGCGCCGCCTCCGCTTCATCTGCGCACGTCCACCCTGACTCATCCGATCGACAATCTCCCTGTGGGTACAGCGCCGCCCATTCCCGATCAGCGGACGCCGGTCAGCTCCCGGCTCAGCCGCCGCAGCATGGCTTGTGCGTCGCGATCATACGCCTGCGCGTGTGCACGCGCGCGTCGCAGTCCATCATAATACGCACCGCTCGTGATGTCCGGTCCGCTGATGAGGTGCATCACGGCGTCCGCGCCCTCATCGACGGTGCTGCGCGCGGTGACGCCCGCTTCGCGCACCATGGGCGTGTCCATCAGTGTCGCCGGATGGAGTGCTGCGACGATCACGCCGCTGCCCTCCAGCTCACCAGCCAGATCCACGGTGAAAAGCACCTGGGCGAGCTTGCTCTGCGCGTACCCGCGTCCGGCGGAATATCCGTCTTCCATCATCGGATCATCGAAGTCGATCGGACGCTGAGCGGCTGACGCGACATTGACGATACGCGCGGGCGCACTCTCGCGGAGGCGCGGCAGCAGCAGACGTGTGAGCGCGTAGCCGGCCAGGTAATTGACCGCGAAATGCAGCTCATGACCGTCGGCACTCAGCTGCCGCTCGTCCGAACGGTTGAGCCAGATGCCCGCGTTGTTCACCAGCACATCCAGGCGGTCGTAGTCGTTCAGGATCGTTTCGGCCAGCGCTCGCACCGCATCGAGGGATGCGAGATCCGCCGCCAGGAAGCGCGCACTGCCAGAACCGGCCGCTTCGATCTCCGCCACGAGTGCCTCGCCGCGTTCGACGTTGCGGCCGTGCACGATCACATGCGCGCCGCCCGCCGCGAGGCGGCGTGCGACTTCACGGCCGAGCCCGTCGGTCGAGCCCGTAACGAGGATGACCTTCTGATCCGGTTTCACATGCCCTCCCGTCCGGGTGTCCCTCGTCTGGGCCGCAACCGGTGCGCTGCCGAGCGGCAGTGCCGCCAGCATCAGCAAACAGGACGCGGTTCTGATCAGGGCAGGCATCGTTCACATCCCTTTCATGCCGGTCGACTCCATCCGTGGATTTCCGGCTCACGAGAGGCAGCCAGTTATCTGCACGCAAACTGCCATCCAGAAACCCCGCGTGCAGGGGATGTTTCGCCGGGCAGCACGCCTTCCGAGGCGCTTCTCGCCGACTTCGCGAACGGCACTGCGCAGGGGCAGGTCTCAGCCGCCGAGTGTCACGCGCAGGAGATACATCAGCGCGATGCCGGCCCCGAATGCGGTCAGGTGTGTCAGTCCCGCGCGTGCGCCGCTGTCCGTCTTGACCTCAGGGATGAGGTCCGACGCGGCGATGTAGAGGAAGTTACCGGCCGCGAACGGCAGCAGGAACGTGACGTCGATGCGGGCCGCGGCGGCCCAGGCGAGGAGCCCGCCGAGCAGGAACGTCAGGGCCGAAAGGAAGTTGAAGAGGAGCGCCCGTCCCTTCGACCAGCCGCCGTGCACGAGTATGCCGAAGTCCCCGAGCTCCTGGGGCACCTCGTGGGCGGCGGCCGCGAGCCAGGTCGTGATGCCGAGGCGGGTGTCGGCGATGAACGCCGCACCGACGGCCATGCCACCGAGGAGGTTATGCAGTCCGTCGCCGAGCAGGATGAGATAGGTGAGCGGTTTCTCGCGCCGTTGACCGTCACCGTGCGAGTGGTGCCAGTGCAGGAACTGTTCGAGCGCGAAGAACGCGGTAAAGCCCCCGATCAGCCACATGAATACGGGCGTGACGGGACCCGTTCGAGCGAGTGTCTCGGGCAGCATGTGCAGGAGCGCGCCGCCGAGGAGAGTGCCGGCGGCGAACGCAACGAGCGGCAGCAGGATGCGCTGAAGCGTCCGCGGCCGCAGCAGCAGGGTGATGCTGCCCGTCAGGGCGATCAGGCTCATGGCGAGCCCGCTCACGACGATCCATGCGAGCGTGTTCATTCCTGGCGCCGGTGGTGCCGGCCGGCGCGCGAGGTGGCTAGTCTAACGTGACGCGATCACGTCTGTCGATACGACGGAAGGCGGCGCGCCGGCCCGGGACCGCACCCGTTGACACGGCTCGCTCTTCCTGCTCGCAGGAAGGTGTGCGCGCACCCTGACCTCGGACCGGCCCGCTCACCGACTTTGATGGATCAGCCGCAGGCCAAAGAAGATCGCGGGCGCGGCGAGCCATAGCGCGGCTAGTCCGGCGACGATCATTCCCGCGGGTATCGACAACTGCAACTGCGTGCCAGGTATCATTGGTCGCAGGGCCAGGAATGCGGCGAGCAGCACGATGAAGGCTCCGCCGATGAGGAAGCTGCCGATGCGGTGGTCCGGCCAGCGGCCGTAGGCGTTCTCGACGGCATACCATCCGAGGATGGTCGCCCACACCAGGCTGCCGACGGCGATCGGGAGCGCAATCATGACGATCGCCCAGCCCGCCGGCTGCCCGGCCATTGCCGCGAGCATCGCGATGGAGAGCCATACGGCGATGATCATGGCCGCCACGAAGGCGAAGAGGGCCGCCAGTGAGACCGTGAGCCCCGGGAACCGGCTCTGCCCGGTATCCTGCGGGGGGCGCCCGAGATAGCCGAGGACGGCACCATGTACCATGCCGAACCCGCTGCCGAGCGTGGTCAGGAATGCGGCAGTGAGCAGGAGCGCGTCCGGGTGGATGCGGCCGAGCAGGAGGAGTCCGGCCGTGGCGAGACCGCCGGCTGCGCCGCCGGCGAGGGCCCAGGAGCCGGTCATGGTGGCCATCCAGCCGAAGCGAGGCACCACGAGGTCTGATGCGTCAGGCAGGTAGTGCATTGTCGTGCTCATCTGTCCCTCCCGTCACGGATCGGGTGAGCGCGCGTCCGAGTCCTCGATGGCGCAGGCGCGCGCCTGCTGTGCGTCCGGTCCCGCGGTGCGCGGACCGCCGCTGCTATTCAGGATCGAAAGCGGGCATCGGTCCCGGCGCCGGCCCCGTCACCGGCCGCGTCCTCGTGGTGTGCCACGCTCACAAGGGCGGCTGCGCCATCGTGCGGATGGGTGAGCTCGTCCGGTCCCATCAGTTCGACCTGGAGCGGACCGTCGTTGCGCGGCACGAGCCCCGCTGCGCCCATCATACCCATCGTCCGCGGCAGGTTGAGTGAATCGGCCAGGCCGGATGGCACCACCATCAGGGAGCCGCGCTTCACGATGCTCTCGTAGAGCATGTTCATCGCACGCAGGTTCATTGCGAGCGGGTGGTCCCGGTAGGCGTCGGCCGCTTCCACGAATTTCGCGGCGATCTCCGTTTCCGCCGTACCGAGGATGATGCGGGCCTGGCGCTCGCGCTCCGCCTGTGCCTGACGGGACATCGCGTCCTCGAGCGCGGGCGGGATGATGACGTCGCGGATCTCGACCGACTGCACCTGGATGCCCCAGTTCAGCATCTTGCGCTCGAGTGCGTCCTTGAGTCCGTGCCCCAGCTCGACACGCGACTGGATCAGCTCCGCGAGGTCGTGCTTGCCTATGGCATCGCGCAGAGCGGTCTGGGCTGAAAGGATCACTGCCTCGTCGTAGTCCTGCACTTCCAGCGCGGCGCGCTCGGGGTCGTTGACGACCCAGAACGCAATCGCATCGACATTGACAGGGACCGTGTCGCGCGTGAGGCACGACTCGGCGCCGAAGGCAGTGGTGCGGATTCGCTGATCAATGTGGTAGCTCACCCGCTCGATCAGCGGCACGACCACGAAATAGCCCGGGCCGCGCAGTCCGCGGTAGCGACCCAGTCGCAGCAGTACTGCCTTCTCCCACTGGTCCGCGTATTTGAGCGATGACGCGAGCAGGCCACCGAACAGCACGCCCGCCGCCGCAGCAGCCGGTGTCGGTACACCAGCGATGTAGAGCGAGCCGCCGAGCAGGCCGGCAGCGACGAATCCCGCCACGAACGCCGCCAGCGGGTAGCGGGTGTCGTTTGGCGAATACCTGTTCATGGTGCCTCCAAGGAGTGAATGGCCGGCGGCGCCGACCGATGAAGCCTCAACGGATCCGCACCGGCGGTTCCGGAGTGCGAACGCTGCGCGCCGTCGTTACTCGGGTGCGGCTTCCGGCTGTGCTGTGACCCTTCATGGGCCGGATCACCGGATGTTGCTGCCGCTCGATGCGCGGACTGCGAGCGTGCCCCAGCTCGATGGGGAGCGCAACACGAACGAGCACGGTGAGCACTGCCAGGCCGAGCGCCCACACCCCGGCGGTGACGGCGATCTCGATCCACGTCGGCGAGTATTCGACGATCTCGCCCAGGGGCGACGGCACGAATCCGGGGATGACGAGGCCGATGCCCTTCTCGATCCAGATGGAGATGAACAGCACGGCGCACGCGAGCATCAGCCAGCGCGTGCTGCGGCGCAGCGGGTGAATGGTGAGTGCGACGGTGGCGGCGACATTGAGTCCCACGGCCGTCCAGATCCACGGGACCAGACGCGTATGGCTGTCAATGCCGAAGAACAGGTAGCGCGCATTGATGCCGTGATGCGTCGGTGAGTAGAACTTGTAAAAGATCTCAGACAGCAGCATTATCAGATTCACCTGTGCCGCCACGGTCGTGATCAGCGCCAGCTTCGTGAATGCGCCATCGCTTATGTCGTAGTGAGTCTCACGGCGAATGAGCCAGAGCAGCAGGATCACGAATGCGGGGCCCGCGGTGAATGCGGACGCGAGGAACCGCGGTCCGAGCAGTGCCGTGTTCCAATACGGCCGCGCGGGCAGCCCGGCGAGCAGGAACGCCGTGACCATGTGGATGCTGACCGCCCAGATGACGGCAACGTACATCCATGGCAGGTACTTGTGCTTCTGCGGCGTGCGTCCCGCGAAGCGGCTGTACAGGATGTAGAAGGGGATGGCCAGATTGATGGCCAGGTAGCCATGCAGCACGATGACATCCCAGGCCAGCAGCGAACGGGGCCAGTTGAGGAGGCCGACGCCGGGTATGAGGTGCCACGCTGCCATCGGGTTGCCGACATCGACGACGACGAACAGCAGGCACATGACCAGCGCTGCCACTGCAACGGCTTCCGCCATGAGCACGGCACGCGCGAAATCGACGTCCTTCAGGATGTAGGCGGGCAGGACGAGCATCATGGCCGCGGCGGCGAGGCCGACCAGGAACGTGAAGTTGGAGATGTAGAGTCCCCAGCTGACGTGGTCGTTCATGCCGGTGACGCCTAGGCCCTCGCGCAGCTGGATGGAGTAGGCGTATCCGCCGAGCAGAATGATGAAGGTGAGCGTCGCCATCCACAGGTGATAGCGGCGGCCGCCGGTGGTGGCGGAATGCAATGCGTTGCGCGCGAATGCCGTCAGGTGCATGTGGCGCTCAGTCGCTGAAGTACCAGAAACGCGGCTCGGTCATCAGGTCCTCCTTGAGCCGGAACACCCGCTTGTTGGCGAGCACCCATCGTATCTCCGAAGCCGGATCGAGCAGGTTACCGAAGACGCGCGCACCCGTCGGGCACGCCTCGGCGCACGCGGGCAGCCGGCCCTGCCGTGTGCGGTGCACGCAGAACGTGCACTTCTCGACCACGCCCTTCTTGCGCATGCGGTTCCCCAGATAGTGCTGGTTCGGGTTCATCTCCCCCGCAGGCACTTCCGGCTCGCGCCAGTTGAATCGGCGGGCCCAGTACGGGCAGGCAGCCATGCAGTAGCGGCAGCCGATGCACCAGTCGTAGTCGATGACAGTGATGCCGTCCGGCTCCTGCCACGTCGCACCGACCGGGCACACCTTTACGCACGGCGGATCCGCGCACTGGAAGCACTGCGTTCCGAGGTAGAAATGGTCCTCGGCGGGGACATCGTGCTCGAACGTTGCATCGCCGTGATCCAGATCGATCACACCATCCTCCAGCTCGAAGATGCGGATGTACTGCGTGGCGCTCTTCCTATCGAGGTTGTTCTCGTTGATGCACGCCTCGATGCAGCTGCGGAAGCCCTTGCATTTCGAGATGTTGAATGCATAGCCGAACTCGACGCCCGGCTGCGCGGCGGTGGACTGCATGGTGATCTCCGTACCATGCTTCAGCTGTGCGAGTCGCTCCAGCCGTGCAATCGTCGCCGTCCGTTCGTCTTCCGTCATCCGGCGGTAGTGCTGCTTGATGTGCTCACGCCATTCGAGCTGCTTCGCTTCCTGCTCCTCCGCAGTCGCGCCGCTTACGGGCGAGCACGCGCCCGTGGCCTGCGCTGCGGCGGCGAGCCCGGCGAGCAGCACCCGCAGCGCCCCGCGCCGGTCGGTCGGTCGATCCAGAATCGATTCGTGCGCTTCTGCCTCACGCAGCACGTCATCGAGGCGCAGCTCGCGCTCGGTGCTCATCGCGTCCTCCCACTCGGATCGAGACGCGGCCCGCGGAACGGCTTGCGCTGACCGGTCTGCGGTTGGTGCGGATCGTGACAGTCGGCGCAGCCCATCACCACGCGGCGGCCCTGCCAGCCGTCGAGTCGCTTGCCATGCGCGCCGGCCGACCATTCATCCGCCTGCGCGAAGTGACACTGTGCGCACAGGCGGTACGCGTGGTCCACGCTCACCCGCTCACCACTCTGCAGTTCCAGCAGCTCCACGTCCGCTGCTGCGTGACACATGATGCAGCCGCCGCCGGCCGCCGCGGGGTGCGCCGTCGGGATGTCCTGGTGTGCGTCTGTCGCGCGCTGTTGTGACGGTACCAGGCCGCGGCCGAGATGACATGCCGTGCAGGGATACTGCGTCAGGTCCGGCGTGCGCGTGCGCAGCCCGATCATCAGCGTGCGCCCGCCGAAACGACGCGCGTGCGCCCCCGCGACCTCCCGAGCACGTGGCGCCACCTCGAACGGTGCGCCGTCAGGACCCGTGCGCCCGTCGACCGGCAGTCCCGCCACGACGGGGAGCAGGCCGGGCTCGACATGCGCAACGTCGGCAGCGCTGGCCCGTGCGAGCGCGCCGCCTCCGGTGTCACTGTCCGAGCAGCCCGTGGCCGGCAGCGCGATCAGCGCCGCACAGGTGATGAGCACCGCTGTGTGTGCGCTCATTGTTCAGCTCCAGGCAGGTGGAACAGTGGAGCGGGCGGGCGCTGGAACACGTCGGCGTCAGCGGCGAGCGGGAGGTGACACTGCCGGCAGTCACTGCGTTCCGGGTGCGTGGTGCGGATCTCCGCTACGGCGGACGGACCGGCGTGACACGCGAGGCAGTTCGCGCGCATCGCCAGGTCGTGGGGAATCAGCTGCGGCATCCCGTCACGCACCGATGACGGGACTGGCCAGAGTTCCGGCGGGGGTGATGGGATGCGGTCGCCTGACGGATTGGCCGGATCGTGACACTGTCGGCACACGGCATCCCTGCCCTGATCGGGGTAGTCGATGCCGACGAGTGTCGCGTCTGTTGCGTGGCACTGCAGACAGGCGCTGAGCTCCGGGTGGGGCGTGACCGGCGCGTACGAGGCGAAACGCGCGACGAATCCACCGCGCTCGTGGCAGGTGTTGCAGCTGGAAGCGCGGAACTCCTCGGCAGTCAGGCCGTGCGGCACGCGCGGTGGCGCACCGGGCCAGGCGCGCAGCATCCGGAACGTGGCGAGCGTGCGGGGATGCACGTCACTGCGCCGTTCGGCATCGCCCGACGCCAGCTCGCCGACATGCGTGCGGAATACGCCGGCCTCCTCCGGTATCGGCTCCGGGAGCGGCTCGAAACGCGGGGCCGGCGGCCCATCGGGATCGAGACGGGCCGCGACCGTATCCACGCCGGTGATGAGTACGACCATCACCAGCACGGCGGCAGTTGTGAGCGCAATGCGGCGCAATGCGTTCCGGGCGTGACGCTCGCGTGTCACGTGGCACTCCGGACTGTGATCCGCTCGACACGGACAGCGCACGCGGAGTCGGGCTGGCCCGAGAGCGGACACGACGCGTCGAGTGTGAGGAAATTGATCGGCAGCGCTTCGTCGAAATGCGGCACGAAGACGCTGCCGCGCGCCGGACGGGTGCGCTGATCGATGCATGCGTCGATCTCGAGCCGGCCCCGGCGGGTGATGAGTCGCACCCGTTCGCCGGACCGGATACCGAGTCGCGCCGCGTCCTGCGCGTTCAGATGAGCGCACGCTTTCGGCATGGCACGGTGCAGGGTGGGCACGCGGCGCGTGGCCGTGGCCGTGACGTCGTGCTCCAGCACGACACCGGTCGTCAGCCAGAACGGATACTCGTCATTCGGCGACTCTGCAGGCGGCTGATGGGGCCGCAGCCAGATCCACGCACGATGATCGGCGTGTCCGTAGAAATCGAACTCGCCACGCCGGGCGTCGGCGGCGGGGTCGCGTCCGGTACTGTAGCGCCAGCGGGTCTCGCGGCCGTCGACGAACGGCCACACGAGGCCGGGGCGTGCACGCAGCTCGGCAATCGGCGGCAGGCGTCTGCTGACGGCTGCGTGGAATCGTGCGTACTCGTCCCAGCTCGCTTCCACGTGGCGCCCCCGTGCCCACGGGAACAGACGCTGTGCGCCCAGGCGACGTGCCACCTCGATCATCTGCCACGCGACATCCATCGCGTCTCCGGGCGGCGAAAGCATGCGGTCGAAGTGCTGCACACGCCGCTCGGAGTTGCCGGTAATCCCTTCGCGCTCGATCCAGAATGCAGTGGGCAGCACGACGTCGGCAGCGTCCGCGGTCGGTGTAGGATAGGCATCGCTGACGACGATGAAGCGATCGGCTCGTGCCGCCGCCGCGCGGTAGCGCTGCAGGTTGGGCAGGCTGCGGAGCGGGTCGGAGCCCTGGATCCACAGGAAGCGCAGATCACCGTCCTCCAGCTTGCGGAACAGCGGCAGGATTCCCGGCGCTGGTTCGCCGTTGATGCGCGCCTCGTCGGTGCCCCAGAGCCGGGCTGCGAGGGCGCGCTGCTGGTCGGTCGCCGCGATTGACGACCCGTCCGCCGGCGTGAGCCGGCCGCCGCATTCGACTGCAGCGCACGCGTCCGCGGCGCCCGTGGTACAGAGCGCGCCGTTGCCCGGTGTCGCGACCCTGCCGGTCAGCAGATGGATGTTGTAGAGCGTGTTGTTGATCCAGGTCCCCCGTGCCTGGCGGTTTATTCCGGCGCCCCACACGGACATGACACGGCGCGAGCGATCGCCGTAGAGCGACGCCAGCCACCGTATGTCCGAGGCCGCAGTGCCGCTGACGGACTCGACGCGGTCCGGTGAGTAGCCGGCCAGGAAGCGGACGTACGCCGTATGGTCGGTCCCCACGGCCGTCTCGCTGACGAGCGGGTCATCGCCCATGCCATAGCCGATATCCTCCTCGCCCCTGCGGAACGCGACGTGACGTTTGATGAATCCTTCGTTCGACCAGCCGCGGCTCACGATCTCGTGGCAGATCGCGTTGGCCAGGGCGATCTCGGTGCGCGGCGTATAGACGAGTGTGCGGTCGGCGGCATAGCTCGTACGCGACATGCGCGTCGTCATATCGATGATGCGGACGGCCGGATTCGTGCGGCGGCGCTCCAGAATGCGCGAGAAGAGCACCGGATCCGCTTCCGCGATGTTGTGGTTCCACAGCACGATCACGTCAGCGAACTCAATGTCGTCATAGCAGCCGGCAGCGCCGTCCATCCCGAAGCTGCCGATCAGCCCGGCGGCGCCGCTGGCGGTCTCGAGACCCGTGTCGCTGTCGATGAGACTGGTGCCGAGCACGCCGCGAAACAGCTTTGCGGCGACATAGCGATCCGGCACGCTCCACTGGGCCGAGCCGTACACGCCGACACTGTCACTGCCATGCCTGGCGATCGTGTCGCGCAGACGAGTCGCGACCAGGTCGAGCGCCTCCTGCATGGGCACGTCGACGAGCGTGCCGTTGCGGCGGATCCGTGCCCGGAGGAGGCGGTCCGGGCCGTAGAGCGCCTGAGCCGCATGGTAACCCTTGACGCACGCGAGGCCTCGGCTCACCGGCGAATCCGTGTCGCCCTTCACCGCGATCGCACGGCCGTCACGCACCCCCACCAGCAGGCCGCAGCCGACACTGCAGAAGGGACAGGGGGCCTTGTTCCAGACGACGGGGCCGGGACCGGTGCCCGCCACAGCAGCGCCCGCCGTCTGGAACGCACCGCGCCCTGCCGTGGCGCCGGCTGCTGCGGCGGATGCGAGAGCGATTTCCATCAGGAACGTCCTTCTGTCCACGGTGCTCATGGCGTTTCGTGTGCTGGGGTGAGATGCTGCATCATCATTCTCTGACCCGCGGATCGCCGGCGTGACAGAATGCGCACGTCTGCGGTGTGCGCTCGCCGAGCCGCTGCGCAGCGAAGCCGCGGCTGTGAGGACTGACGCCCCATCCGCCCGCGGCGGAATGACAGCGCACGCAATCCGTCTGGCGATGGCATGACGTGCATGTGTCCATGCTCATGCGCGCGGCCTGGCCGTGCGCCAGCAGCCACATCGGCTGCGCATCGTGAAACGCGGCACTCATGGCGGCGGTCGAGCTCAGGCCGGAGCGCTCATGACAGGCGCGGCAGAACGTCTCGGTCGTGTGACACGACTGGCAGCTGCCGCCGCCGCCGAACGCCTCCATGGCGTGACGCTCCACGAAGTTGTCCGCATGGAATGCACGCGATCCCGCATGACACGTGGCGCACTCGCGCTGCGTGTGGCACTGCGCACATTCGAGGCTGCCGCTGGCTGCGGCAGTGCCGTGGGTCGAGGCGATGTCGGCCGCATGCATGCGCGTGGTGAAGCTGCCGGAATTGACGCCGGGCGCGGTCTGCGTCACGCCATCGGCCAGCGCGCCGATCACGTTCCGTGTCTCTGCATCATCCCTGGTGTGGCACGCCGTGCAGCCGGGTTGCGTGTGGCAGTTGGCGCAGCCGTCTATGCCGGCGCGTGCCGGCTCGCCGTGTGTCAGCGTCCAGTCGGAAGCGTGTGTCGCGGGAAGTGGGTATTCCGGCGCGCGCCCGCTCTCGAGCGCAGCGATACGCGAGTCCCGCGCGAGCGCCGCGATGGGCGCCAGCCCCGCCGCGTTCGGATGGCAGCGCTCGCAGCTCTCGCGCGCATGACACACGCTGCATGACGCGCCCTCGCCCGATGCATCAGGTCCGTGTGTGGACAGAAAGTCCGTGGTGCCATGGGACGGCGGAGAAGGGAAGTCGGCGACACGCTCGAGCGGAATGGCGCCGGCATCCGTCAGTGCGATGTGGCACCGGCTGCACTCGACGGTGGCGTCGAGATGCGTGGGCGCCCGGTGGGCATGGCACTGGATGCAGCGGTCCGGCTCGGCCGGGGCAACATCCATACGACCTGCGCCGCCCGCGCGCGCGTGGCACCTGGAGCAGTCCGCGGGCTCGCCCGCGAGCGACGTCTGCCGCAGATGTGCGGTATGCGAGAAGCGCAGGTTGGTGGGCTGCGCTGCCGGCCGTTCCCAGTCCACCCGTACCACGCGCGCGCCGTCATGGCAGCGTTCACAGGCGGAGGCGTCCGGGTACGCTTCCGCCGCGTCGCCGGTCCTCATTCCCGAATGGCAGCCCTCGCACACCGGGAAGAGCCGCTCGTGCAATTCGTGTGGAAAGCCCCGCGAGGCCCCGATCGCAGCAGCGAGCGCGCCGCCGCAGATGACGAGCGGCGTGACTGCAAGGAGGATGACGCGCCGGTGTCTCATCTGGGCC
Source organism: Longimicrobiales bacterium (assembly GCA_035461765.1). Taxonomy (GTDB): domain Bacteria; phylum Gemmatimonadota; class Gemmatimonadetes; order Longimicrobiales; family RSA9; genus SH-MAG3. The sequence continues at coordinate 54,394 of DATHUY010000083.1, read as the reverse complement.
CCCTTGCGGCTCCCGGCAGACCGGGCTCCGCGCCGGCGGTCCACTGCACGCGCAGCGTCGCGCGCCGCTGTGTCCAGTCCATCGCGGCCACGTCACCGGCACCGAGGTGGCGGTATGCGGCCGCATTGGCAAACACGCGCAGCCGGTCGGATGCGCGCACGGACGCTTCGCCACCCAGTCCGGCGACAGTGCTCTCGTCGAGTCGGAACTCGTAGAACCGCTGGAATGCAAGCCCCTGCACGGAGAGCGTGGCTACGTCGCCGAACCGCCGGGTCAGTACGCCCTGAACGTCCCGGCGCGCAGCACCGGCAGCGACTTCGACGTGCCATGAAGCGTCGAGCTGCCATGGTGCGGTGGGCGACCAGGTCACGCCGGCGCCGAGACCCCAGCCGTCCGTCCGCAGTGCGGCCAGACCCTGCATCCGGCCGGCCTCTCCGTACCTGCGGTAAGACGCTTCACCGCGAAGGATCACGTGCGGCGTCGGACTCCACGCCGCACCGCTGCGCACCTCATCGAAGCCGACGGGATCGAATGCACCCCAGATCGTCCACAACTCGAAGTAGGGGCGGTAGCGGCGCAGCTCGCCGTTGAGCGTCACCCGACCGAGCGACACGGTGCTCACGCTCATGCGTGCCTCGTTGAGAGCGGCACTCGCTACATCGAGCTCCACAGAACCTGCCAGGGAAAGGCCGCCGGCACGGACCATCGCATCCGCCATGGCGAGCTCGGAGTACAGACCGTGGCCGTCAGTGCGGAACTCGACATGGTAGCCGCTGCCGATCGCGAATCGCGTGTCAGCTCGGTAGCGTGCGTACGTGCCGAGCAGCACACCGGATGACGGCGGTGCGAACGCCTCAACCGACTCCAGCGCCCCGCCGCCGCGACTCTCGTTCAGTCCACGCAACAGGCTGCGGCCGCCATACGCTTCGATCCATACGCTGCGTACCGGCCGCGCCGCCACGGACAGCCCGTCGAAGTTGTAGAAGCCGAGCCCGGAGACATGCCACTGCCGCCCAAGTCGCACGCGCACGCGCGTACGTTCCAGTTCACCGTAAGCAGCGAGCACGTCGAAGGCGTCGTCGCCCTGTGGCCACAGCCCGGCATCACCGCCGAAGCTCGTGCGCGCGCGCACATGGGCGAACAGACGGAGACCCGTGCCGAGACCCCAGGCATTCGCCTCCATGTCGTGCACGACCGGCACGCTCGAGATCCGTCCACCGGGTCGCACGTTCGCGCAGTACGCCTCGCCCGGCACACAACGCACCACTCGGCCGTCGGCCGTCTGCCGCAGCACACCCGTACCGGCCGCAGAGTCCGCCGGCACACTGTCCCGCACGAACGGACGGATCTCGATGTAGCGGAATGTCGTGGCGCCGGTGACGCGGACCGCCTGAGCCGTGAGCGGCGCGGCCCAGGCGAGCAGCGCCGCCAGCGCAGCGAGATACGCGAGTACGCCCGGCGCGTGGCGGGCGCACATTCGCGTTGCGGACGGTAGCACCCGCACATTCATTGTGAAATCACGCCGCGCGCTCATCTGCGCCCTCCGTCAGCGCCGACCAGATGGGACGGCAGCGTGCCGAAGGCAGGCACCTGGTGGCAGCGGGCGCAGTCGCCGGACGGTTCATGCGTGCGCTGCTCCGCATGGCACGCAATGCACAGGCTGCGGGATGCGACGGCAGGCGCCGTCTGCGCGCCGTGGCAGCCGCCGCCGCCACACGACAGGTGAGCAGATGCGTCATGCACGGCAGGACCGGGCGACACGTGGCATGATTCACAGTCCGCCGCTGCAGTATGGTGGCCTTCGTGACAGGATCCGCAGGTGCGATCCATCTGCAGCGTGACGGGCGAACCGTGACAGTCGCGGCATTCGACGCGCCCGTGCAGCACATGCCCAAACCGCAGATCGCGCGGGCGACCGCCCTGCCACACGGTCAGCTCGAGCGATACCTGAACGGTGCCGGGCTCGGGCAGCTGTGACCGCTCGTGGCACGCCGTGCATTCATTGGCGCGTTCGGGCTCATGGTGACAGGCGAGGCAGTCGTCTGCCGTACGCAGCAGCAGCGTGCGGTGCTGCTCGCCCGTGCCGTGACACCGATCACAGGAGATACGCTCGTGACGCCGGTGATCGAATTCCGTGGAGCTGGCGCCAGGAACCTGGAGATCGGCAGATGAACGTACCGGCGCGAGCCCCGCGAGCAGCAGAGCGGCACTGATTACCACCGGCACCACCCCGCGGCGGCCCCGGCGGAAGAACCACTCTGCCTGTGTGCTCATGTTGCCCTCCGGTCACTGTCCCGCCCCTTCCGGGGACCGCGCCGGCCGCGGGCATGCGCCCGCAGCCGGCCAGGCCCGTCAGTGCGACGTCAACTGGGCATCCAGCACGAGGCCCGCGGACGGAGTGACCTGATAATCGACCTCCAGCTGGCGAATGCTCGCCAGCAGCAGGGCCTCGACGAGGAATGGATTGTGAATGATCGAACCCTTCTTCTGCGCGAGCTGCATGTTGAAGCGCGCGCCTTCCGCGGTCGTGTAGGCCGGATTGCTCGAGCTGAGCTCGGACGCCGGTACCCGGGCGATGAGTGCGCCGACTTCATCAGCCAGTCGCGCGATCCGCATCTGAGCGACCGTCATGGCGCTGCGTGCCGCCGACTCCGACAGATGGCAGCTCACGCAGCTGCGGAACGAGCGCTCTGCCATATCGCAGTCCGCCGCGCCGGTTGGAATGCCGGCTGCATCGGCGCAGGGAATGGCCTGAAAGCTGTGCCCCGTCGCACGCGCGGTGAAGCTGCCGGTTAGCGGATCCGTGAACTGGTGATTGTTCACGTGACACGTCGCGCACATCCGCTCGTTGCGATCACTGCCGTGGCTGCCCACGATTCCCGACAACTGCATTCCGGGCGGCACCCAGCCTGCTTCTCCGAGCAGCAGCGGCCCCTCCGGGGAGTGCGGACCGCGCGCCTGCGCCGAAGTGGAGGACAGATCGGGCACGCCACGCTTGTGGTGGCACTTCATGCACAGGTTCTGTTCCTCGTCCGCGACATTCAGTGCGAAGCGCAGCTGCCCTTCGTGCTCGGCATTGTGCGGGTCGTGGCACACCGCGCATGTCACCGCCAGATGGTCGGTCGGTGCGGACTCCTCCAGGAACGTCGAATTCACGCCCCACCCCTGCAGAATCGCCTTGGCCTCGTGGCACCCGTTGCAGCTCGGATTCGCAGACCGCGATTCGACCACACGCGCGTGCTTCGACTCGCTCCACTCCTCGGCGAACGGGCGGTGTGACCCGGAATGACACTCCGCACAGCCACGCGTCATATCCTCCGGCACCGCTATCGACGCGAGCGGCTTCGTGCCATCCGCGTCCGGATTCAGCACATGCGTCAGACCCGGGCCGTGACACGACTCGCACTGTACATCGTGGTAGCGCTCGTTGCCCGTGCCGACCCATCCCACGCCCGCATCGGCTACCAGATTGCCCCGCGAAGAAACGCTGTGACACGCCTCGCACATGGTCTGCTTCGCACTGCTTTCCCACAGCGTCGACCACGCATCCGCATGCGCCGTCTCCTGCCAGACCGCCTGCTTCCCCTTGTGGCAGTTGCCGCATGTCGTCGACTTGCTTTCCACGGACGAGTATCCGAGGAAGTCACCGGCGCCCACGGGCAGATTCTCCCACGGTTGCGGATCGTCGGAAACGAGACCGTCATCACACGCGACCACCACTGCCATCATGAGCAGGACGAACGCGGTACCCTTCTTGGTTCTCATCGAACGCTCCCCGGTTCCGATTCGATTTGTGGGAGGCCCCTGCCTTGCCCCGCCATTGCTGCGGCCTCAATGACACGCAGCAGTTCCTCACGCGAGCAGCTCGCGAGATAACAGAAGATGCCCTGCTCCACGACCTCGCCGTCGGCTTCCGATGACGCGCCGCTCAGCGCGACGATACGCACACCGGGATAGCGATCCTTCAGCAGCGCCACTGCCAGCTGAGCCGTCTCCGGATGTGCATCGATCTGGTCGAGTACGGCGAGGTGCGGCTGTCGCGAGCGCACCGCCTCGATGAGTGCTGCGCCCGGCCGCACCGTGCGAACCGCGAACTGATCGCGGCTCAGGTGGCTCGCCAGCCATTCCCCCATCCCTGATCCGGCGCTGACAACCAGAACGTTGGTGCGGCTCATCGCGTCGTCTCGCAGCGACTGTGGCTGACGGGTGCTGCAGGAAACAGAAGGCAACGGTGGTGCCGCATTTCGCCGTGCGCACTGCACACTTCGACATATCCTGCAGGTTGTGATGGGGTAATGTGTTACGGCCGCTATCGCGCGACGGAGCGGAGGGCGTGCGGCGGGTCGCTGTCACGCCGGCGAGACACTGTCCCAACCCCGGCAGACCACGATCAGTCCAGCTAGTGGGCGGTTGTCATGGGCCACAGCATTTAATGGAAGTGTTCCATCTGCGTGACAGCAGGAAGCGGAGAGTCACACGAATGGAACACATCGAAGCAGCAGCTCGACGCAAACGAAGTCTGCCGGGCGCGGCGGGTTAGTCATTGGAGCGATCGTGCGGGTGCGGAGGGTGGGTCAGCGGTAGGCCGCGGGATCGAGTCCGTGGCGGTTGAGCAGCCGATAGAACGTGCCGCGCGGCAGACGCGCCTCCGTAGCAGCGTGCGAGATGTTGCCATGGGAACTCGTGAGCAGGCGCTGGAGGTACTCGCGCTCGAAGATGGCAATGTGCTGGTCGCGCATATCGAAGAAGCCGGGCTTCTCGCTGCCGGTGTGATTTACTGCGTTGGCGACGACGCTTTCCGGCAGATCGTCGACGGAGATGGTGTCGGAGCGGCTCATGGCGAGTGCGCGCTTGATGACGTTCTGCAGCTCGCGAACGTTGCCGGGCCAGCGGTATCCGCACAGCACCTCGATGGCGGCGGTGTCGAGCTCCACGCCTTCACGCCCCATCTCGCTCGCGTAGCGTTCAGCGAAGTGGGCTGCGAGGAGGGGCACATCCTCCGCGCGCTCGCGCAGGGGCGGCAGGTTGATCTGCGCGACGTTGATGCGGTAGAAGAGGTCCATGCGAAAGCGCTGCGCATTGACTTCCGTCTGGAGATCGACGGATGTGGCGGCGAGGACGCGCACGTCGACGTCGATCTCGTGACGGCCGCCGACGCGGCGAATACGGCGTTCCTGGAGTGCACGCAGCAGCTTGGCCTGCAGCTTGAGCGAGAGCTGCGCGACCTCATCCATGAAGAACGTCCCGCCGTGTGCGAACTCCAGAAGGCCGAGGCTCTTTGTGTGCGCGCCCGTGAACGCGCCGCGCTCGTGGCCGAACAGCTCGCTCTCGAGCAGGTCTTCCGGGATGGCGCCGCAGTCGACCGGGACGAAGCGCGCCTGCGCGCGGGGGCTGCGCTGGTGGATGGAGCGGGCGACGAGCTCCTTGCCGGTACCCGTCTCGCCGCTGATGACGACATCGACGGCCGTCGCGGCCACCTGTTCGACAGTGTCGAACACCGCGTGCATTGCGCGGCTGTGGCCGATCATCTGGCCGAAGGCGTAACCGCGCTCGACCTGTCTGTGGAGCAGGCGGTTCTCCTCACGCAGACGCCGCGCCTCGAGCAGCCTGCGTGCGGTCAGCAGCAGGTCGGCGGGCAGGAAGGGCTTCGTGAGGTAGTCGGCCGCGCCGAGCTTCATGCTCTCGACCGCCGTCTCGACCGTGGGATAGGCCGTGAGCAGGAGGACGGGCAGGTCGGCATCGTGCTCTCGTGCGGTCTTCAGCAGGCACAGGCCGTCGACGTCGGGCATGCACAGATCGGTAATCAGCAGATCCCAGCTCTCGGCGGCGACCAGGGCCGCCGCGCGGCCGGCATCCTGTTCCGTCACGACGCGCGTACGTGGCAGCTCGGTCAGAATCTCCTGACACACTTCGAGCATTCCCGGCTCGTCATCCACGACCAGCACCCGTAGCTCAGGCATCGACGTGCATCCCCCCGGGGTGGGACGTGGAAGGGGCGATGCCGAGCGCACCGTTCAGCGTTGGCAGCCGGACTGTCACACACGTGCCGCGGCCGGGTTCGCTCGCCAGATCGATCTCGCCGCCATGACTGCGCACCAGCCCCTGACAGATGGAGAGGCCGAGCCCCGACCCCTTCCCCCCTTTGGTGGTGAGGAACGGCTCGAAGACGCGCGCGCGCAGCTCGGCCGGAACGCCCATGCCCGTGTCCGCGATGTGCAGGGCAATATCGGCGGTGCCAGCGGCTGGAGTGGCCATCTCCGCCCGCAGCTGCAGCCGACCGCCATCCGGCATCGCATCCAGCGCGTTCAGGAGTACGTTCAGAAAGACCTGCTCCAGCTCTGCTGCATTTGCGTTCACGTGGGGCAGACGTGGCGGCAACTCGTCGCAGAGCTGCACATCCGCTGCGGCCGCCCGTGCATCCACGAACGCAAGAGCGCGCCGCAGTGGCAGAACGGGGTCGATCGGCATGCGCGTGCCAGGCGCCGGGCGACAGTACGAGAGCAGTCCCTGCGCGATCCGTGCAACGCGATCCGTCAGCTCAGCGACCTTCGTCAGCTCCTGCGTCGCCTTCGGCGTCAGTGTGCCGGGCTGCGCCGCAAGCAGCAGCCGGACCTTCGCGCTGATGATGGCGATCGGATTGTTCACCTCGTGCGCCACCTGACCGGCCAGCTCGCCGACCGCGGCGAGCCGCTCCGCGCGCAGAGCACGCGCCTGCGCCGCGTGCTGCTCGGTGACATCGCGCGCCAGCGTCACCACCTGGCTGATCTGGCCAGCCCGGTCGCGGACCGGCGCCGTCGTCACATGAAAGACCCGGTTCGTGCTGCCGTGACTCGCTCCCGTCTCGCCGCTGCTGCTGACTTCGTCGCTGCGGACGATCCCATCCTGGAGGGTGGACGTTGCGGGTGACCCGCATGACCGCATGGTGCAGCTCAACTCGGGGGTGTGCGCGACCCACTCCGTCCAGCGGGCATTCGACCAGTACGGGTGCAGCTCGCGATCGCACAGGCAGAGCGCCGTGTCCGTCGTATCCAGCGCGCGCTCCAGCGTCTGCGCCTGTGCCAGCGCGCGATCCGCCTGCTCCTCGAGCTGGCGCTCGTCCGCGCGGATCCGGTCGACGAGCGTGGTTGTGAAGTATGCGACCAGGAACATGATCAGCGTCTGGAGCGTTACGCGGCTCGCGGCGTACAGCGGGTCGTGTGCGGCGTGGCGGACGATACCATTGATATGCTCGTGCGGGAACAGCGACAGCAGGTAATGCGGCAGCACGCCCGTGCACTCACCCCACGCGAGCAGACCGAAGAGAACGCTCGCCACGGCTGCCACCACATAGGCATGCATGCGGCTCAGCACGATACCCGCGATGATCACATGCAGCAGCAGTAGCGGCGACAGCGGGTTCTCGATGCCGCCGGAATAGTGCAGCATGGCGATGAGGAAGAGCAGGTCGACGTAGACCTGCACCATCAGGAATCCGACCGTTGCGGAGCCCCCCATGCGGAGGTAGAGGGTGTAGCCGAGGTTGAGGATCGTCAGACAGGCGATCAGGCCCATGAGCGACGGGCTCACGCGCGCAGGCAGCAGATTCGCAATGTCCACTGCACCGACTACCGCCAGGATCGCGACCACGATTGCGATCCAGCGCATCAGGATGAACCAGCGTGCGTAATGCAGCCGCTTCTGCTCGGGGTCGACACGTCCTCCGGCCGCACCGTCCAGCGGGAGGGGCCCCGCTGCCAGCAGTGGCGGGCCATCGCGCAGTATCAGCCAGCCGGCCACTCCAGCGACGATGAGAGCGGTCGCAGCGGCACGGATGTCGTGGAGGATGCTTCGCAGGCCCGCGTCCGCCTCGCTCAGCCATGTCGCGAGCAGCACCTCATACACACCGAACAGCACCAGGACCGCCGCGCAGGCGCCCAGGAGAACGCGCAGGAGCGACATGCTGGCGGTGAGCCGTGCGGCCATCATCGGATCGACGTCGGGTTCGCGGCCACTGGCCATGACCCCTCCGGAGAGCGGCGGGCACCTCGAAAAGGACGGACGGAACGTCCGCGACGGAATGTGAGGGCACAATCAATATGAAGCCGTGTGACGCTGTAATACCAGCAGGAAGTGGGCGAATCTGACCAGTTCCGCCGAAAAACAGGCAATCCACCACGCAATTGTGGGGAGTCTCCCGACGCGCGAGGAAATCGGTCTCGAGACCGCCGTCACGCGTACGATCCGGAACGCGGAGACGTTGACCCCGCCACCGTCCGGCCAACGCGACTGGCGACCGTGGCCGCGCATGTTATCGTGAAGGGACGCGATTCCTCAGCCGAAAGCTGGTCGTCAATGATTCGACATCGTTCCGCCCCGGCGCTTCTGTCCCTGGCGCTCCTCCTGGTATTGGCAGCCTCCGCGCCCGCGCAGTCCACGTTTCCGTCCGACTCCGTCATCCAGGCGCTGATCGACGGACGGGTCGCGCAGGGCACCGTCGCGGGCATCGCCATTGGCCTCATCGAGCCGGACGGCCGCACGCGTTTTCTAGCGTCCGGCAATGCCGGACCCGGCCGTTCACTCAGTCGTGAGAGCGTCTTCGAGATTGGCTCGATCACCAAGGTGTTCACCGGGATCCTGCTGGCGGACATGGTGCGGCGCGGCGAGGTGTCGCTCGAGGATCCCGCGGCGAAGTACCTGCCCGCGGAAGTGACGATGCCCGCGCGGAACGGCGCGGAGATCACGCTCGGTCACCTCTCCACGCAGACGTCCGGCCTGCCGCGCATGCCGTCGAACTTCCGCCCGGCCGATCCGCTGAATCCCTATGTCGACTACACGGCCGAGCAGCTTTACGAGTTCCTGAGCGGCTACACGCTCCCGCGCGATCCGGGTGCGCAGTACGAGTACTCGAATGTGGGTGTAGGCCTGCTCGGCCACGTTCTCGCGCTGCGGGCGGGAATGCCGTACGACGAGCTGGTGAGGGAGCGGATTCTGGAGCCCCTCGGGATGGATAACACGGGAAGCACGCTGACGCCCTGGATGCAGGAGCGGGCGGTGGCCGGTCACAGTGCGAGCGGCGACACTGTGCCGTGGTGGGGTCAGCAGGTCCTCGCCGGCGCGGGCTCGCTGCGCTCGAGCATCGACGACATGCTGACGTTCGCCGAGGCAGCGCTTCGCGGTGCCGGCCCGCTCCGCGCATCGATCGATCTCTCGATGGCGCCGCGCGCCGCGGCCGGGCAGAACATGATGGTCGGCCTCGGCTGGCACCGCATGACGACCGCGACGGACACCATCGTCTGGCACAACGGCGGTACGGGCGGGTTCCGGACGTTCGTCGGCATCGTCCCCGCAACCGGTCGCGGCATCGTGCTGATGGCGAACTCGGGCGGCGCGGGAGCGGATGACATCGCATTGCACCTGCTCGATCCCGCGCTGCCGCTCGCGCCGCCGGCGCGGCAGGCGGTGGACGTGCCGGCGGATGTGCTGTCGCGCTATGTCGGGACGTACGAGCTGGCGCCGCAGTTCAGCATCGAGGTGACGCTCGTCGATGGGACGCTCCGCGCGCAGGCCACCGGCCAGCCGGTCATCCGCCTGTGGGCGGCATCGGAGACCGAGTTCTTCATCCGGGAGGTGGACGCCCAGGTCACGTTCCGGATCGCTCCCGACGGCACCGTCAGCGGTCTCGTCCTGCATCAGAACGGACAGGACATGCCGGGACGGAAGATCCGCTGACCGACGCCCCCACCCCGGCCGCGCGCGTAAATACGACCGCGCGCGGCCGCCGCTCCACGATTCCACCGCACCCTGCCTCGTTTTAATACGCCGCTAATACCCCCGCCCCAGATTTTTCACCGGGCACAGAAACCACAATGAGGGGGCGGTCATGAATAGATGGATGAGGCGGGCGGCGGCGGTCCTGTCGATCGCAATGCTGACGGCCTGTGAGGACGACCCGACGAGCACGGTGCGAGTGGACCGGGTAGAGGTGGGGCCTGCGGACCAGGTCCTGGTGGTGGGTGATTCGACGACGATCACGGCCGTGCCGATGACGGCGGACGGCGACGTGGTGGTCGAGCAGGTGCTGTGGCGGAACCTGAGACCTGACATCGCCACGGTCGTGGTCCATGGCGGCACGGCCGTCGTCGCGGCAAAGGCGCCGGGGGTGGCCCGCATCGAAGCGGAGGCGGGCGGTCGCACGGGCTTCGTGAATGTCACGGTGCACGCTGTTGCGCAGGTGGTGAGCGTGACGGTGCTGCCGGCCACACTGGTGCTCGAAGCTGGTCAGGATGCTGCGCTCGAGGCGGTGGCGCGCACGGCTGGCGGCGAGATCATCACGGGCCGGGCCGTGACGTGGACCGTCGAGGGTCAGGGTGTGCTGGTCACGCCCGCAGCAGTCGCCGGGTGGGCCACGGTGAGCGCGCAGCTGTACGGAACCGCGACCGTCCGTGCCACGATCGATGGCGTCACGACGGAGGCGGAGGTGCAGGTCGTGACGACGACACCGCCGCCGGCGGCCGTGGCTACTGTCGAGATCACGCCGTCGAACTTCTCACTGCCAGTCAATCACGAGACGCCGCTCCAGGCGATCGCGAAGGATGCGAACGGCGCGATCATCAGCGGTCGGCCAGTAAGCTGGACGAGCACTGCCGAATCGGTCGCGAGCATTACGCCGATCGGCGTGTCGCAGTTCGCCAGCCTGCTTGCGAAGATGCCGGGCGAGGCGGTCATCCGCGCGAATGTCGATGGCATCACCGCGGAGATCACGGTGCAGGTGACGACGCTGCCACCGCCGCCGCAGGGGGTCCTCTATCTGAGCATCTATCCCTATCAGCGCGGCATCTGGGTGAACCAGGTTCTCGACTTCAGTCAGCACCTGGTCGCAACCGGACGTGACGGCAGGATCGAGGATCCGGAGGTGACGTGGTCTGTGGAGGATACCACGATCGCCATCGTGGACACGAACGGGAACGTGCGTGGGCGGAGCAAGGGCACGACTCAGATACGCGCAAGCGTCGGCGACAGCCTGCACGCGACGGCGCTCGTGACCGTGTTCGCTACGGCCCAGGGACCGCAGGTGTTCGATCTGACGTACGACTGGTGGGACCATCAGTGGCACATGCCGCCGACGGTCGGCACGGAGCAGTGGACGGACCCGGATGGCAACGTGCGCGACATACAGCTGTGGCCGGTTGACGGCTCATTGACACTGATGGATGACGGTGCGTACGAGCGTGTACTGGTGCTTGAAGGCTGGGCGGTCGTGAATGGCGTGAATCAGAGGGTGATCAGGCGCACGGTAGTCGATTCCGGCGCATACACGATCCTGGTGGGTGGCGCGACCGGCTACTCCATGCAGTCCAGCACCACACCGGGCCACACATATACGCTTCTGCCAGCGTACAACGCGGGACACGCCATCATGCGCGCCGCAGTCGGCACGGCGGCCCAGCAGGACTACCTGTTCCGGATGCGGCAGTGACGGAGGGCGGCATCATCGAGGCCGTGGTGCAGGTGGGTGTGCAGGAGACGCACTACCTGCGCTGCGGCCGCGGCGATCGCGTCGTGGTGGTTCTGACCGGAGACGCAGCCGAACGAATGCGCCTGATCCACCACTACGCGGGCGGCGGCCGGGTGATCGCGCCCGTTCCGCCGCTGGGCGACCCGATACGGCCCACCATGGCAGACGACGCTGCAGGTGCACCGGACGCCGGACATCGATGGATGGCGGGCGATGATGATGGCCCGGCGGCCGCCGAATGGATCGTCGGCGTCATCGACGGGCTGGGGCTGGATCGTCCGGCAGTCGTGCTCGCAGCGGACCTGGCGTGGCTGGCGGAGCGGCTGGTCGACCGATCCGGCGAAGCGTTCGAGCTGCTGGAAACGGTCGCACCGCCGTCCCGTTGATTCGGGCAGCCCGCGGCGTCAGATTGCAGGGGCGGTCACCTCCATCCTGCAGCCGTTCATGACGACAACCGGATCCGGGCCAGGGCGCGGTACACTGCCCGTCGAGCTGACGCACTTCATCGGCCGCGAGCGCGAGCTCGCGGCACTGCGGCAGCTTGCGGAGTCGGCGCGTCTGCTCACGCTGACAGGCGCGGGCGGCAGCGGCAAGTCACGACTCGCACTCCAGCTCGTGACGCAGATTCCCGGGACAGATGCTGACGACGTCGCGTGGGTCGAGCTCGCGCCGCTCATGGAGGAGCGCCTCGTTGCGGCTGCTGTTCAGCGCGCGCTCGGTTCGCCGACGGAGGGCGGTGCTGCGTCCGCGGACTCCATCATCGCGACGCTCGGCGACCGGTCACTGACGCTCGTGCTGGACAACTGCGAGCATCTCGTCGATACCTGCGCCGCGCTCGCGGACACGCTGCTGCGCGCGTGTCCGCACCTGCGCATCATTGCGACCAGTCGCGAGGCGCTCGGCGTCGCGGGTGAGCGTGCCTGGCTGGTGCCGCCGCTCGCACTGCCTGCGCCCGACGACGGTCTGGACGCACTCGCCTCCTCCGATGCCGTACGACTCTTCGTGGATCGCGCCCGCGACGTGCTCCCGTCGTTCACGCTGTCAGCCGCCAATGCACGCGTCATCGCTGACATCTGCATGCACCTCGACGGCATCCCTCTCGCAATCGAGCTCGCCGCCGCGCGCGTGCGCCACCTCTCACCGGAGCAGATCCGCGACCGGCTGAGTGACGCGTTCTCACTGCTCACGTCTGGCGCACGGACTGCGCTGCCGCGGCATCGCACGCTGCGCGCTGCGCTCGACTGGAGTCATGACCTGCTGCGCGAGGAAGCCCGCGTCGTGCTGCGCCGTCTGGCCGTATTCCGCGGGGGATTCACGCTCGATATGGTCGAGGAGGTGGCGTCAGGCGATGGTATCGCGCCGCACACAGTGCTCGACCTGATCGCAGTGCTGGCGGACCGCTCGATGATCGTGGTGCGTGAACAGGACGGCAGTGCGCGCTACCACCTGCTCGAGACCATGCGGCAGTATGCGGAGCAGCGGCTGGCAGAGGCGGGCGAGACGGAGCGCGTGCGCGGCCGGCTCGCTGCCGTGATCAGTGCGCGAGTTGCCGCTGTCGAGCCGTCGTTCACGACGCGTGCGCGGCGCAGCGCGTTCGCACAGCTTGAGCCAGAGCTGGACAACATCCGGGAGGTGCTCTCCTGGACGCGCGAACACGACCCGCAGCAGCACGTGCGTCTGGTCGGGATGCTCTGGTGGTTCTGGTTCAGCACCCGTTACTGGGTGGAGGCGCACCGCTGGCTCAGCGATGCACTCGAGCTGCCGGCTGCACGGGAGCCGACGCGCGAGCGTGCCGCGCTGCTGTTCGCGATCGGTGCGCTGGCCGCGCTGCGCGCCCAGCCCGCCGTCGCCCGGCCGTACCTCGAGGAAGCGGCCGTGCTGGCTGCGGCCGTCGGCGATGCACGGCTGGAAGCGTACGCGCTGAACTACATCGGCATGACCTGGTCGAGCTCGCTGTCACCCACCGCGCGCGAGTACACGGCACGCGCGGAGCGGTGGATGCGCGCGAACGGCGATGAATACGGTCTGCGGCTCGCACTGCTGCTCGGCGGCATGGCGGAGTTCGGTGCGGGGAACCGGGAGCGCGCGATCGAGATGATGGAAGAGGCCGTACAGATCGCGCGCAGCTTCGGTCAGGATCGCGAGCTGGCCGTCGCCCTGCAAACATACGCGACCGTCCTCATTGGGAGTGCCGGGATGGAAAAGATGGAGGCGATGGTCCTCGAATCGCTCGAGGCGCTGCGCCGTGATCCATCGTTCCTCTTCATCGCGCGCGCGATCGACTACCGCGCTTACTGTCGTTCGGAGCGCGATCCGCGGGCAGCAGCGCGTGAGATCGGCATTGCCTCCGCCATGCGTCGTCACATCGGTGCCAACCGGTTCCAGCACGATGATGTGGTCATGGACCGCCTGGTCGGACGGCTGCGCGAATTGCTCGGCGACGTTGAGTACGAGCGCGCCTTCGACGAAGGGACTCACGTGCAGCCGGCACACGCTCTCGATGAAGTGCTCGGGGGTGCTGCAACGCAGCCCGCCGCCGTGCAGCCGATTGCGCCTCTTCCCGCGGTGCGCACTGCGGACACAGCAGTGCCTGTCCCAGCGGCCGCGTCGCCTGCGCCGAGCCCTGTGGCAACAGATCTGTGCGTCCGCGCTCTCGGACCTTTCGAGGTGGAAGTACAGGGTACCGCGGTCAGTGCCTGGCCGTACGCCAAGCCGAAGGAGCTCCTCGCCTTCCTCCTGCTGCGGCCGCAGGGCCGCACACGTGCGGAGATCGGCGCTGCGCTCTGGCCGGAGGCGTCGCCTGCTCAGGTGCGCAACAGCTTCCACGTCACCATGCATCACGTACGTCGAACGATCGGCCACGCGGACTGGGTCGTGCTGGACGGCGAACGCTACATGATTGCGCCGGGTGTCACCGTGGATTTCGATGTCGCCGCGTTTCAGGAGCAGGCCGAGTCGGCCATGGCGCTGGACGGCGACGCTGCGGTCCCGGCGCTGCGAAGCGCCATGCGTCTCTATCGCGATCACTTCCTGGCGGGCGAGACCGCTGGCGCGTGGCGCGACGATGTGCAGGACCGCCTGCGCCGTCTGTACTGCAACGTGGGACTGCGGCTCGCGGAGCTCCTGGAAACTGCCGGTGACGACGCCGACGCCGCCGAAGTGTACGAACGCGTCATCGCGTGCGAGCCATTGCACGAGGCGGCGCACCGCGGATTGCTGCTGGCCCTCACGCGTGCGGGCCGGCGCGCACACGCATTGCGCCATTACGACCGGCTGCTCGCCGTTCTTCAGAGCCTCGAGCTGGAGCCCGAAGAGGAGACGCTGGAGCTGTATGAGCGGATCCGGTCAGCGGACATCGTTCCGGGCGGGTAATCACCCGGACCCGGCTTCGGTTTGCGGTTATGCTCTATCCGGCCATGCGCGATCCACTGCTTGTGAAGCATGAATAGCAGTGCCAAACGAGGCTCGATTGTGGATAATTTCATGCGTGGATCGGTCACAACCGCAAACCGAAGCCAGGTCCGGTGAGGAAAGGGGCGGCGGAGCATCAGCTCCACCGCCCCTTTTTCTGCAGCCAGCCGCGGTCTCTAACGCACGCCAGCCAGATCTCTTACGGCGCCGCCGAGCAGCCGGACGCGCGCCGCGTCCGACGATCCGCCGGCGTAGCCGTCGATCGTGCCTGCGAGCGACGTCAGCGCGGTGCTGCGCGCGGAGCCTGAAGCGCGCTCTGCATTCGTAAGCGCTGTGCGCACGGCTGCGAGCTGACTGCCCGACAGCCCGTTACTGCGCTCGAGCTGATCGGCGTACGCGCGTGCCAGCGCGAACGACGGCGGCCAGACATACTGCGGCTGACCCTGTGTGTTCAGGTACTCGAGCCTGACCGTGTTCGCCGCGTCGATCTCGTTCTGCGAGAGGTGCGCACTCGGTACCAGCTCGAAGATGTCGAGGCCGCGTGCGATCTCGGAGCTGACGATCGCACCGTTGTACCAGTACACGGACCAGCTGCCGCCCGGACCCATCTCGGTTGCGCTGCTCGGGCCACGGTCGTGGAACGCGATCTCGTAGGGGTTCTCGGGATCCGTCCAGTCGAATACGGAGATGCCGCCCTGGTACCACGCCTGGACCATTACGTCGCGGCCCGGGATCGGGATGATGGAGCCGTTGTGCGCGACGCAGTTCTCGAACTCCGTCTGCACGGCCGGCAGCTTGTAGTAGCTGCGGAACTGCAGCCTGCGATTCTCGATCGTGAAGATCGCGTTGGCGCCCCACTCGCGTGGATCGAGTGCACGGCACTTCGGCTGGCCGCCGCCGCCCCACTCGTCGCTGAAGAGCACCTTGGTGGCCGAGTTGTTGAACGTAGCCGAATGCCAGTACGAGAAGTTGGAGTCGGCTGCCGCGTCGAGGCGTCTCGGATTGACCGGATCGCTGATGTCGAGCAGCAGGCCGTAACCCTCACACGCCCCGCCGGCCAGGCCGACCGCCGGGTACACGGTGATGTCGTGGCACTGCGTCGGGCCGGGCCGCGGTCCGTCCGCACCCTGCTGCGGGCCCATCTGGGCGGCAATCATGCGGTCGACAATGCCCTGTATCTCCGCCTTCAGCTTAGCACTGTCCGCTGGCGTCGGCGCACCCGTGGCTCCGCGCGCCTTGACGATGCTGTCGAGCTGCGCATTGACGAACTGATCGGGCAACACCTGCAGTGACCCCTGAATCTCGACGACGAACTTGCCCTCGGCGCGGGCGCGCTCCGCCTCCTGACGTGCACGGGCGGCCGCGGCCTCATCGGCCGGCGACAGGCCATGGCGCGGCGGTGCGACCAGTCCCTCGAAAATGCGCGGCGAGTTCACGATCGTGGCCATCTGCGGGTTGGCGAGCGGGACGCGGATCACCTCGATGCGGAACAGGGCCGAGTTCGGATCCTCGCTCGGGGGCGCGGCGACACAGCCCGGGAGCTCCTCGGCGGGTCGTACGCCGGCTGAGCCGGACACGTAGATGTAGACGTTCTGGTCGTCGTTCGGATCCTTCAGCACGGTGTGCGTGTGCGAGCCACGACAGGTCTGGACGTTCGCGACATAGCGCGGGTTACGGATGTCCGTGATGTCGAAGATGCGTATGCCGCGCAGGCGGTCGGCACTGACTGCGGTCGGCACGCCCTGCGTACCGCAGTCCAGACGGCCGCCCAGTCCCTCGCCCGAGACGAACAGCAGGTTGCGATATACCGATACGTCGCTCTGCGAAGCGGGGCACACGAATCCCTTCGTGAACACGGGCGCGCTGGGGTTGGAGATGTCCCAGACCTGAAAGCCGTTGTAGTTGCCCTGGATCGCGTAGTTGCCGGAGAACGCCAGGTCCGAATTGGTCACGCCGATGAAGTCCGGCGGCGGCGGCGTCTTCGAGAGCACGCGCAGATTCCATATGGCTTCTTCCGCGTTGGTCAGCCCGGCGCGAAGGCCCACGCGCGGATCGGGCATCGGCGCGTCAGCAGCACGGTTGTCGGCGGCGCTGCCGGACGGCACGGCCGTGGTGGTAGTGACCGCCGGTGCGCACGCGGCCGCGGCCAGCAGCGACACGGCGAGCGGCAGCGAGAAAAAACGTGCGACGCCCGGACGGGCGAAGGAACTGCATTCTGATACTGAACTCATAGCGGGTTTCCTGGTTAGAGCGATGGGGGTTCGAGTGTGAGCTTACGGCTTCTGAGAACGATCCCCGGAGCTCATCTCTGACAGCATGAGCTCCATGCGGGCCACCTCCGTCGCCTGATCGACCTGCGCGTCGGAAGCAAACTTGAATACCTCCTCGTCCTGTCCGGCGCCATCCATGGCGAACAGCTCGCGGACCATGGTCACGGCGCCGCGGTGGTGCTGGATCATGAACGTGAGGAACAGCCGGTCGAATTCCGCGCCGCGCGCGGCGTCCAGCTGGCGGATCTGCTCGGGCGTGAGCATGCCCGGCATGTGCATGGCGTGGTCCGCGCCGTGGACCATTACGCCGGTATCGGTGATGTGCAGCTCCGGCACGGGCTGGTCGCGATTGCGCAGCCACCGCTGCATCGTGGCGATCTCATCCTGCTGCGCATTGATGATCCGCGCCGCCAGCGTCTGCACCGGCTGGCTGGCCCCGCGGCCGGGCACCATACGCGATACCTCGATGGCCTGCGCATGGTGGTGGATCATCCCCGTCATGAAATGCACATCGGCGTCGGTATAGCGCGTTCGCGCGCTATCCATCCGGGCGCGGAAAATCGCCTCGAATTCCTCATCGGCAGCCGTTGGCGCGGGCGCCGTAGCGGCCGGGCTCGCGGTGGCCTGTGAGCACGCGGGAAGCACGATGGGGGCTAGAAGGGCGGCAATGAGCCGCAGCTCTGATCGTGTCATGAACCTCTGATTCCGGGGTGATGCGGCCGCGTGCCGCCGGTTACATGCATAAGGCCATACACGGCGGGCGGCGCGCGAGTTTCAGCGCCGACCGTACCGCGGGCATCAAGTGCGGCGGCGCGGCGCGGTCATTGACTGCATAATTCCATCCAGCGGCGTCTGCCGCCAGCGGAGGGGGCCCATGCCCGGCGTTGGCCGCAGTCAGGGCTCCGCCCTAACGTATTCTGCGGGATCGGTTTACAACCGGCCCCTCGTGCGGGGCCGGAGCCGCGGGCGCAGTCCTCGCGGTGATCCGGATCGTCCAACGGCAACGGGAGGGGAGCACATGCGGCTGCTGGTGATACGTCACGCGCGCGCGGAGAGCGTGAAGGAGTTCGCGAAGACGGGAGTGAATGACGATCTGCGACCGCTCACGGCCGACGGGCGGGAGCGGATGCGCCTGGGTGCCGCGGGGCTGCACAGGCTGGTCTCGCACATCGATGTGCTGGCGACGAGCCCGCTCGTGCGGGCGCTGGAGACGGCGGAGATCGTCAGGGCCGAGTTCGGCGGTCCGGCCCTGACCGAGCTGGAGGCGCTGCGACCGGGTGAGTCCGCATCCCACCTGGTGGAGTGGCTTCAGGATGCCGGACGGAAGGAAACGATTGCGATCGTCGGGCACGACATGCAGCTGGGCGGCGTCGTCGGGCTGCTCATGACCGGCCGGGCGGAACCGGTGGTGCGCATAAAGAAGGGGGCAGCGGTAATGCTGGATGTGCGGGCGCACGGGCGCGGGCACGCGGGGCTGCGGAGTGGGCTCCTGCTGTGGTCACTGGTTCCGAAGCAGCTGCGGATGCTCGGGGCCGACGCTACTTCCACAGGCTCCGGGTGACACTCAGCGCGCGGAACAGAGACCGCTTCTTCGCGAGGTGATCCTGCATGCGATCGATGATGTTGTCGAGCGTTGCAATGGCATCGACCACGAATGGTCCCTTGTTCAGCATGACGGCTTCCGCGCGCGCGGCCATCGCCGCGTCCGTGACCTCGGCGCGCGACAGCGTGCCTTCCTTCGCGAGCTCGTCCAGCACCTCCGTGGCCCAGATCGCAGGCACGTGCGCGGCTTCGGCAATCCACAGGATCTCTTCCTGCACCTCCACCATGCGCTCGAACCCCGCTTCGACGGCCAGGTCGCCGCGCGCAATCATCAAGGCACAGCTCCGGCGCTTCATTGCGGCGAGCAGCAGGAGCGGCAGATCCGCGAATGCACGACGCTTCTCGATCTTGAGGATGACGCCGACATGGTCCGCGCCGTGCTCGTCGAGCGCGGCGTGCAGCGCCTGGACATCCTCAATGCGCTGCACGAACGACAGTTCGATCGCATCGGCCCACGGGATGACCGTGGCCAGGTCGCGCAAGTCCTTGTCCGTGAGCGCCGGTAGTGTCAGATCGGTCTCCGGCAGGTTGATGCCACGCTCGGGGCGCAGCTTGCTGCCGCCCTTCTTCGCATGCGTGACGCGGACGACGATGCCGTCGCTGATCCGGTCCTCGATCACACCGCCGATGCGGCCATCATTGAACCAGATCGGCTCCCCTGCCTGCACGTACCGGAAGATCTCGGGCGTCGAACACGCGATCCGTGGCCGCGCCGTCTCACGCAGCGGCACACCCTCCGCCGCGACCAGCTCGAAGCAGTCGCCCACCGCCAGCACCAGCCGGTCCGCGCCGCCCGCGACCGCGCCTGTCCGCAGCTTCGGGCCGCCGAGATCCACCAGCAGCCGGCACTCGCGACCGAGCGCGCTCGCTGCCGTGCGCACGTTCTCCGCCATCGCGGCCCACGCGGCGGCATCATCGTGTGCGCAGTTGACCCGCGCGCATGTCATTCCCGCCGCAAGGAGGTCACGCACCAGCTGCGGGTCCGTCGCGGCCTCCGTCGGCAGAGTCACGACGATGTGGACGGCGCGCTGGCGCGGGCGCACGCCGAGCAGGCGGCGCGTATTGCTGGCGAGGATGCGATTGCCTTCGCCGAACGAGATCGGTGGCGTCTCGAAATCCGGCGGCTCGCCGCCGCGCGCGAGCGCGAGCATGGCGAGGGTACGGTCCAGGGTGACCAGGACGTGGGGCTCCAGCCGGCCGAGCGAGGAGAGGCCTGTGCGTGCGAGGCGCAGCTGCAGCGCACGGATGTCGTGGCGCCGCAGCGACAGGTAATGCACGAGATTGCGCGCGCTCGGGCGATTGTCCGGATGTACCGCGTCCAGCGCATCCGCCAGTGCCGCCTCGCCTTTCAGCACCTCCTGCCGCAGTTCCTGGAGGTCGAGTGCAAGCCGGTCCAGCACTCTCGGGGAGAGCGCGGCGTCGCGGCGGGTGGTCGGAGGCGTCCCCATGCCGCCGTTGCGATGCACGGAAAGCGCCACTGCGTCGAAAGCGGGGCCTGTATGTCAGCCGGTCGACTTCTCGTAGGTCCCGACCAATTCCGCGCGGGCTACGATATGCCCGTCCATTGCCCGCTCCAGCGCTGCCTTCGCAGGCTGCTCCAGGTCGCCGAGCGCGGTGTCCAGCGCGTAGAGCTTGAAGAAGTACCTGTGCCGGCCGATCGGCGGGCACGGTCCGCCGTACCCGGTCCGATTCCAGTCGTTGATGCCGTCGCGCGCGCCGTCCGGCGGCGCCGATCCCGCGTCGAGTGACATGACCGAGGTGGGGATGTCGTACAGGACCCAGTGCACGTACGTACGCTTCGGCGCGGCCGGGTCCGGTGCGTCGGGATCATCCACGATGAGTGCCAGGCTGCGCGCGTCCTCCGGCACACCCGTCCATGCCAGCGGCGGTGATGTGTCGGCGCCATCGCAGGTGTGCTCACGCGGTATGACGGCGTTGTGCGCGAAGGCGGGCGACGTGAGTTGAAGTGCCATGATGATCTTCCATCGAAGAGGTGGTGGCACGGCGTCACTTCACGCGCTGCAGGCTGCGCGCCATCAGGGGCTCCCGGTACTGCGATCCTCCAGCACCGGCGCATCCGTGGGAGGCACCGGCTCATAGCCCTCCTCCACCAGCCGCGGTAGATCGAAGCCGGTCTCGACGCGGGCTGCGAACGTCCGCGCGGCATTCGCCATGGTCGCCGCGTCCAGAGGCCGTGCTCCGGTCCCCGCGACGAGAATGTGCTGTGCACGGCGTGGCACGCGCAGGAGATGCACCTCGTCGAACACGGTGTCGTACGTCGTGAGCATCGCCTGATACGCCGGAGATCCCGTCCATAGATTGCTTACCACCACTCCCTCCGGGGTCAGCGCCGCACGGACCGCCTGGAGGAACTCGCGCGTCGTAAGCGAATAAGGCACCTCGTCATCCGAGAACGCATCGAGAACGATGAGATCATACGTCGCAGGCGGAGCATTCTCGATGAATGCACGCCCGTCCCCGGTGTGCACGACCATCTGCGCGTCGGGTCTGAAGCCGAACCAGCGCTGCGCGACCTCCACGATGACGGGATCGATCTCAACCACATCGATGTGTGCGTCCGGCATCACCTGACGCGTGTACATCGGCATCGCACCGCCGCCCAGACCGACGAAGAGAATGCGCGCATCGGGCGGTACGAGTGCGAGGCCCGCCATGCCGACCCGCGAGTAAGCCAGCTCCAGGTGCATCGGCCGGCCGGGATAGATGGCGCTCTGCCGCGCGCGGCCGTCCCCCGTGATGAGCGAGCGGAGGCCGTCGCTGCGTTCCGTGACGCGCACCCTGCCGAACTCCGAGTGCGTCTCGAAGACGGTGCGTGTGCGCTGTGTCGTGAGCAGCCAGGCAAGTGCTCCTGCCACGACGATGAGCGCGATGGTGAGGCTGTGTCTACGGAACATGACTCACACTCGACCCGTCGCCGGAAAGAATGAACGCACCGCAGGCATGTCGTCCCACGGTGCGTTCATGTGGTGCCGTTCCCCTGAGCGGATCAGTTGGCCGCGGCGAGCTCCGCTACCGCGGTGGCCAGCTTCTTCACCTTCGCGGCGTCACGCGCGCCCGCGGCGTCGGCCGTCAGGCGCGTCGCCAGTCGTGTCAGTGCGCTGCGCCGCTCCTGCCCCGAAGCGCGCTCTGCAGTGGCCAGCTCCGCGCGCGCGGCAGCGATCGCATCCGCATCGAAGCCGTTACCGCGCTCGAGCTGGTCGAGGTATGCCTTCGCGAGCGGGAAGCTCGGCGGCCACACGAACCTCTGCTGCTCCTGCGCGTTCATGAACTCGAAGCGGACCGTGTTGGCGGCATCGATCTCGTTCTGCGAGATGAATGCGCTGGGCATCAGCGCCAGCACGTCGAGGCCGCGCGCGATCTCGGAGCTGATGATCTGGCCGTTGTACCAGTACACGGACCATGAGCCGGCGCTGGTCAGCTCACCGTCCTCGAGCGGGCCGCGGTCGAAGAACGCGATCTCCTTCGGGTTGTTCACGTCCGTCCAGTCGAACACGGAGATCCCGCCCTGATACCACGCCTGCACCATGACTTCGCGGTCGGGAATCGGGATCAGCGAGCCATTATGCGCCACGCAGTTTTCCCATTCGGTCTGAGCCGCGGGCATCTTGTAGTACGACTTGAAGTTCATGCGGCGGTTCTCGATCGTGAACAGCGCATTCGCGCCCCACTTCATGTCGTCCGTCGCGCGGCACCGCGCACCGCGGCCGCCGCCCCACTCATCGGAGAACAGGACCTTGTCCCCGTCATTGCTGAATGTCGCGGAATGCCAGAAGGACATGTTGGAGTCGGCGGCGGCATCGATGCGGCGCGGGTTGGCGACATCGCTGATGTCGAGGAGCAGGCCGTAGCCGCCGCACGCGCCGCCGGCCAGACCGACTGCGGGATAGGTCGTGATGTCGTGGCACTGGTTCGGCCCGGTCCGCCGACGTTCGGCCGCGGCCGCATTGACGCGATTTCCGCCCGGATTCGCCGAAGCGGGCTGACCGCGCCGCGGCGGTGCGGCGAGATCGTCGAAGATGCGCGGTGAGCTGACGATTACGGCCTGCTGCGGTGCGTTCAGCGGCACGCGGATCACCTCGATGCGGAACAGCGCCGAATTCGGATCCTCGTCCGGTGCCAGCGCCGAGCAGCCGGGCAGCTCGTTCGGAGAACGCACGCGCGACGAGCCTGACACGTAGATGTAGACGTGGTCGGGGTCGCGCGGGTCTGATGCCACGGTGTGCGTATGCGAGCCGCGGCATGTCTGGACGTTCGCGACGTATTTCGGGTTCATCACGTCCGTAACATCGAAGATGCGGATGCCGCGGAGCCGGATCGCGCTCACGGAGTCGGCGACGCCCTGCGTGCCGCAATCCGTCCGACCCGACTGCCCCTCGCCGGACACGAACAGCAGGTTGCGATACACCGACACGTCACTCTGCGAGGCCGGGCAGAGGTATGACGTGGTGAGTGTCGGCCGGCGCGGATTGCTGACGTCCCACACCTGGTAGCCGTTGTAGTTGCCCTGATAGACGTAATTGCCGCTGAATGCGAGGTCGGAGTTCGTGACACCGACGAAGCCCTCGGCGGGCGGCGTGTTCGAGAGCAGCGTCATGTTCCACGCCGCCTGCTCCGCATCGAGGTGACCGGCGCCGAGACCGATGCGCGGGTCCGGGCTCGGTGGCGATGTCGACATGTCGGGTGTCATCGAGACGCTCGAGGCGGGGGCCGAGGCGCAAGCCGAGAGCGACAGCAGTCCGGTCGCGAGCAACGCGAACAGGACCGTCGTCGACCGGACCGGCCGGTCGGACAGCGATTGCTTTGTCATGTGGAGCTCCGTTGGAGTGGCACAGCAGGAACGAACGAATCGGGTCAGCGTCTGCCCCCCTCGACGGTCAGGCTGTCGAGCATCGTGAGCATACGATCGATTTCGGTTGTCTGGTCTGCATAGACATCGGAAGCGAAGCGGAACACTATCTCGTCCTGCGCCGCGCCGGCGGAGCCGAACAGCTGATCGACCATGGTGATGGCGCCTTCGTGATGCCGGATCATGAAGATGAGGAAGAGGCGGTCGAACTCCGTGCTGCGGGCGCGATCCAGCTGCGCCAGCTCCTCCCCGGTCAGCATCCCGGGCATGATCATGTCGTGCTCCATGCCATTCATCGTCATGCGCAGATGCGTCGCGTCCGCAGCGGGTACAGGCTCGCTGCGATCGCGCAGCCATCGCTGCATGAGCGCGATCTCATCGCGCTGCCCGACAATGATGCGTTCGGCGAGGATCCTGACATCGGAGCGCTCGCTGCGCTCGGCGGCCCAGCCCGCGATCACCACGGCCTGCGCGTGATGTGGGATCATGCCGGACATGAAGTGTACGTCGGCGGCAGTGTGCGGCAGGGTCGGGGCGGGGGACAGGTCGATCGACCGCGCGTCCGTGCGTGCCACGGCGCTGCTGCATGCGGTCGTGGCGAGCAGGCCCGCGAGAGCCGCCGCGGAAATGATTGTCGTTTTCATGGATCAGGCATTCTAAGACACGTCGCGCGACGCCGCCAGCTTTTCCGCCTTGCGGCAACGCTCGAGCAGACGCTCGTCGCCCATGCGGGCGGTCCATTCCTCGAAGTCGTCCATCGGTCCGGACCAGCGCAGCTCGTCGACATGTTGAAACAGCGGCGCGCCGGTCCGCAGCGTGGCGAGGTCGCGGAACAGCAGGGCCATGTCGCGATTGTCGCCGAGCACGCCGGCCGGGAATTCTTCGATGCCGCCGTGCGCGTTCAGCAGCCGTGCCGCCGTCACGGCACCGATGCCCGGGATCCCCGGATAGCCATCCGCGGCGTCACCGACCAGTGCCAGGTAGTCGGGGATCAGCCGCGGCGGCACACCGAACTTCTCGATCACACCGGCCTCATCGCGGATCCTGCTGCCGCGCCGGTCCATCTGCACGACGCGATCACCGCGGACGCACTGCGCCAGGTCCTTGTCCGGCGTCCAGATGCAGACCTTCTGCACGCGCGGGTCGGCCTCGGCGAGGTGGGCGGCGGAGGCGAGGCCGTCATCGGCCTCGAGCTCGACCATGGGCCAGACCTCGACCCCCATCGCGGTCAGCGCCCCCTCGAGGGGGTGGAACTGCGCGAAGAGGGCGGGCTCGATGCCCGCGCCGGTCTTGTAGTCCGCCCACAGATCGTTGCGGAAGGACTCGATGACGTGATCGGTCGCGACGCCGATATGCGTCGCTCCCTGCTCCACCATCTGGAGGACGGTCCGCAGCACGCCGAGCACCGCGCCATACGGCGGATCGCCGTCCTTGCTGAAGCGGCGCAGGCCGTAGAAGTGGCGGAACAGCTCGTAGGTTCCGTCTATGAGATGAACGATCATGGCGCAGTATAATGTGAGGCGGGAGATGGCGCTTCATGAGGATATGCGGCGGATCTTGCGTGGAGCCGTTATATTCGGGAAGCGTCCCCGACGCGGTCCCACCGTGAGTTCCCGCTCCAGAGGAGAAAACATGAAGCAGTCGTTCACCCTGCCCCGCAAAGCGGTCGCGGGCGCCGACCCATCGGCGCTGCTGGCTGACATCGTCACGAACACAGGGTCGGAGATCGAGGCAGCCGGCATACTCCGCAGCCTCGAGCGCATGAGCGATGACCCGACGATCGACTTCTTCGAGATCACGCCGGTCACGGGCCGGCGCTCCCACGGCGGGCCGCAGACGAACACGTGGCGGGTCCATGCCGACCGCGGTGAGAAGATCGAGGACCAGTCGGCGGTCTGATCCAGGCCGCCGCCGGCGCCCGCCATGCGGGCCGGTCGACGGCAGGTCCAGGCACAACAATGCGCCCGCACAGCCGATGCTGCGCGGGCGCATGTTTCATCCCCGTTCAGGCGTGACTGCCACGCTCAGACGGGGGTGGGGGTGTCGTAGAGCTTCCAGGCGATCCAGAACGTGTAGATGGCGATGGCCGTGCCGACCGGAACGTTCATCACGTTGATCAGTCCG
The DNA here is from genome assembly GCA_035461765.1 of Longimicrobiales bacterium. Classification (GTDB taxonomy): domain Bacteria; phylum Gemmatimonadota; class Gemmatimonadetes; order Longimicrobiales; family RSA9; genus SH-MAG3. The sequence continues at coordinate 28,626 of DATHUY010000083.1, read as the reverse complement.
AGAATCACGGCGAGCACGATGACCCAGCCGCCCCAGTTGCGGAGCAGGCCCAGCCCGCAGAGCAGGTTCGGAATCGCCATCACGAGCATGACAGCACCGGCGAAGCCGCCAATCAGCGACATGACTCCGAACGCATGCGGATCGCCGGAGACGACGCCGATGCCCGACATGATGCCGAACGCGGCCATGCCGAGCAGCAGATCGAAGATGCCGAGTGCGATGTGCAGCCAGCCGAGAATCCTTACGTGTCTGCCCAATGCATCCTCCTGTTCCGGTGATATACCTGTCATCCCTACGGGAAACAGTGCGTCCTGGTGTCAGCGGCGGGGGTAAGGTGCTCTGATGCTTCGAGTAATGATATAGCGACGACGGGGGCCTTCGGCCGCTGCGAGCTTTGCATCGCCTTGCTTCGCGCAGTCGGACCCCCGTATATCAGCGCATGGCCTCCGGCATGGATGGACCCGCGCGCTCGACGGCACACCCAGCGGGCACGGCTCCATCCGACGCGTGGCACGCGACCTCCCCGGACGACCTCCTCCGCAACCTCAATTCCGACCCTGACGGCCTCACACAGCAGGACGCGGTCCGCAGACTCGAGCAATACGGGCCGAACTCACTGCGCACCGGCAAGCCGGTCTCTGCATGGCGGATCCTGGGTGACCAGTTCCGCAGCGTGGTCGTGCTGCTTCTCGTCGTCGCGACGGGGGTGGCCTGGCTGATCGGCGACCCGATCGAAGCGATCGCGATACTCGGTGTGCTCGTCATCAACGCGACGATCGGCTTCGTGACGGAGTTCCGCGCACGCGGCGCGATGGCCGCGCTGCTGCGGCTGGAGGTGCCGAAAGCGACGGTGCTGCGCGACGGAGATCGCCAGGAGGTCGAGTCCACGTCACTGGTTCCCGGCGACGTGATCATTGTCGAGGCCGGCCAGGCCGTGCCGGCGGATGCGCGGCTCATCAAGGCAGCGGAGCTGCGCACGAACGAGGCGCCCCTCACGGGCGAGTCGCTGCCCGTGGACAAGGATGCGGAGGCGACGCTGCCCCCGGATACGTCGCTCGCCGAGCGCACGACGGCGATCTACATGTCCACTGCGGTGGTGGCCGGCAGCGGCCGGGCGGTCGTGACGGCGACCGGAATGCAGACGGAGGTCGGCCGTATCGGTGGGCTGATGGGCGGCATCCGTGAAGAGCGCACGCCGCTGGAGGAGCGACTCGACGCGCTCGGCCGCAGGCTCGTGTGGGTGACGCTCGCGGTTGGCATCGTCGTGGTGGGCGTCGGCGTGTGGCGCGGCGAGGATTTCGGCCGCATGGTCGAGACGGGAGTCGCGCTCGCGATCGCCGCCGTGCCGGAAGGTCTGCCGGCCGTGTCGACGATTGCGCTGGCCGTCGGTGTCGCGCGGATGGCGCGGCGCAACGCTCTCGTGCGCCGGCTTCCGGCCGTCGAAGCGCTCGGCTCCGCCACGATCGTCTGCACCGACAAGACGGGCACGCTCACCGCGGGTGAGATGACCGTCACGGTGGTCTGGACGGCAGACACGGAATTCCAGTTCAGCGGCGCGGGTTACGACCCGGAGGGCGGCATTACTGCGGATGGCGCTGACGTGACGGTCGCAGCGGAATCACCGATCCATCTCGCACTGCGCATCGGCGCGCTGACCAATCGCGCATCGCTCGTGCACCACGCCGATGGCTGGCATATCCGCGGCGATCCGACGGAAGCGGCGCTGCTGGTGGCCGCACGCAAGGCCGGGCTCGATCGCGATCACCTGCACGAGCGCTGGCCGGAGACGGGTGTGGTCCCGTTCTCGAGCGAGCGGATGATGATGGCGACGTTCCACGGCGATGTCGGTTACGTGAAGGGCGCGCCTGCCCGGGTGATCGAGCGGAGCACGAAAATGCTCACGGCCGATGGTGTGGTCGAGATGACCACGGGGATGCGCGAGGCCGTGCTCGAGCAGAACCAGGCGCTGGCTTCACGCGGACTGCGCGTGCTGGCCCTTGCAACCGGGCCTGCGGGCGGCAGCGATGCGGAGTCGCTCCAGGACCTGACGTTCGTCGGCTTTGCCGGCATGAGCGATCCACCGGCGTCAGGCGTGAAGGCGACGATCGAGCGGCTGCACACCGCCGGCATCCGCACGGTGATGATCACGGGCGACCAGCGCCTGACGGCCGAAGCTGTCGCACGTGAGCTGGGAATCCTGCGCGAAACGGGCGCCGTGCTCGAGGGTCACGAGCTCGGCCATATCGACAGGGAGCGGCTGCGCGATGTCTCCGCTCTCAGCCGCGTGAGCCCCGAAGACAAGCTGCGCATCGTCGAGGCGTTCCAGCAGGGCGGCGAAGTGGTCGCGATGCTGGGCGACGGTGTGAACGACGCGGCCGCACTGAAGAAGGCGAATATCGGTGTCGCGATGGGGGTGCGCGGGACCGATGTCGCGAAGGAGGCGGCCTCGGTGGTCCTCCAGGACGATCGTTTCGAGACCGTGGGCGCCGCTGTCGAAGAAGGGCGCGTCATCTTCGACAACATCCGGAAGTTCGTGTTCTACCTGTTCAGCTGCAACGTGGCGGAGGTGTTCGTCATCCTGGGCGCGAGCGTGACCGGCCTGCCGCAGCCGCTTCTGCCGCTCCAGATCCTGTGGCTGAACCTCATCACGGACACCTTCCCGGCACTCTCCCTCGCCGCGGAGCCGGGAGAGCCCGGTGTCATGACCCGGCCGCCCTACGATCCGCAGAAGGCCATCATGTCGGCCGCCTTTCTCCGCAGGATCGCGTTCTACGGCGCACTCATCACGGGCGTGACGCTCGCTGCGTTCGTCATCGCGCTCCGCGGAGCCGGGACCGACCTGCCGACAGGGATCACCATCGCGTTCATGACGCTCGCGCTCGCGCAGACGTTCCACCTGGCCAATGCACGCGGTGGCGGCCCGGCGCTGGGCTGGCGGCGGATCATCAGCAACCGCTGGGCGCTCGGCGCCGCGCTGCTCACGGTCGCACTACAGTTCCTGGCCGTATACCTTGCTCCCCTGGCGCGTCTCCTGGGCGTGGTGCCGCTCGCCCCCCGTGACTGGCTGATCGTGCTGCCGCTCGCAGCACTGCCGGCGGTCATCGGGCAGGTGATCGCGCTGGCGCAGGCGCATCGTCAGACTGAAGCGGTCCATTGAGATTTCACGCGGAGTTCCGAATTGCAGATCCGGTTTCTGGGCGCAGCGGGGACGGTGACGGGATCGAAGTACCTGGTGAGCACGGGAAGCCGCCGCATCCTGGTGGACTGCGGTCTGTTCCAGGGTCTGAAGGAGCTGCGGCTGCGCAACCGGGAGCCGCTCGCAATCGCACCCGCGGACGTCGACACCGTGTTGCTCACGCACGCGCACCTCGACCATTCGGGGTACGTCCCGCTGCTCGTGCGTGACGGCTATCGCGGTCAGATCCACTGCACGCCGGCCACGCGTGCATTGTGCGGCATCCTGCTGCCGGACAGCGGCTACCTCCAGGAGGAAGAGGCGGAGTACGCCAACCGGCACGGCTATTCGAAGCACCATCCCGCGCTGCCGCTCTACACGCTTCAGGACGCGCGGGAATCGCTCGCGAATCTGAACACGGTGCCGTTCGAACGCCAGCTGGACCTAGGAGACGGCATATCCGCGACGTTCCTGCCCGCAGGTCACATCCTCGGCGCCGCGATGATCCTGCTCCGGGTGGGTGATACGACGGTGCTCTTCTCGGGCGATCTCGGCCGCTCACATGATCCACTGCTGCCGACGCCTGCGATCGTGCGGCAGGCAGATCATCTGGTCGTCGAATCCACCTATGGCGATCGGCGTCACGAGCCCGTCGACCCGCTCGACCAGCTGGAGGAAGTCATCCGGCGCACGAGCAGCCGCGGCGGTGTCGTGCTGATCCCGGCATTCGCGGTGGGCCGCACGCAGTCGCTGCTGTATCTGCTGTACAGGCTGAAGCAGGAGCAGCGGATGCCGGACATCCCGATTTACGTGGACAGCCCGATGGCCGCATCCGCGATCGAGATCTTCCGCCGCCACCCGCTGGAGCATGGACTGAGCGCGGCGGAATGCGACGCCGTATGCGACGTCGCGAAGGCGACGGAATCAGTGGAAGAATCGAAGGAGATCGGACGCATGCGATTCCCGCGCGTGATCATCTCCGCGAGCGGCATGGCTACGGGCGGACGAGTGCTGCACCACCTCAAGGCGTTCGCGCCGGACGCGCGCAACACGATCCTGTTCGTGGGGCACCAGGCGGTTGGCACCCGCGGGGCGCTCATGGTCGCCGGCGCGCGCACGGTCAAGATGCATGGCAAGCACGTGCCCATCCATGCCGATGTTCATGTTCTCGACAACCTGTCCGCGCACGCCGACTACACGGAGATCCTCGACTGGCTCCGTCATTTCGAGGCGCCGCCGAAGCAGACGTTCATCACGCATGGTGAGCCGGAAGCGGCCGCCGCGCTGAAGTCGCGCATCGAGGAAGCGCTCGGCTGGCACTGCCATGTGCCGGTGCACGCGGAGTCCGCGGTGCTCGATGGGCAAACAGAAAGGAGCGCGACGTGAATCACATTCGATCGATCCTGGCCGCCAGCGATCTGACCGAGTCTACCGACGCGGTCGTGCGCGCGGCCGCAGCACTGGCCGAGCTGACGGGAGCGGACCTGCACATCGTGCATGCGTTCGACATGGAGCTGTCCGCGTATACACCGCGCAATCCGGAGGTGCCAGGCATCGACGACTGGGTACGCGATGCCGCGCGCGAGCTGGATGAGCAGATCCGTCGCGCACTGCCGCGCACGGCTCCGCCCGTCGCGAGCCGCGAGGTGCTCGTGGAGAAGGCGCACGATGCGATCGAGCAGCGGTCGGCGGCCGTGGGCGCCGATCTGATCGTCGTGGGGCGGCATCGGCCACGGCCGGCCGGCGACTCGTTCCTCGGCACTACGGCCGACCGCGTGATCCGCACGGCCGAGGTGCCATGCCTCGTCATCGGCGATGGCATGTCGATGCCGCTGCGCCGGCTGCTCGTGCCGCAGGACCTGTCCGAGTCCGGCTCGAAGGCTCTGGACGTGGCGCTCCAGTGGGGTGCTGCGTTCAGCGGGAACGGGCTCGAGCTCACGGTGCTGCACGTCATCCCGCGCGTCTATGACGTGAAGGAGATCGCGTTCGATACGGCGGTCATCGGACCCGAGCTCGAACGGGAGGTGGAGGCGGCGCGGGTGCGGATGGGTGTGCCCGACGTGAAGGTGCGCGAGCTGGTGCGCTGGGGGGATCACCCGGCCGAGGAGATCGTCCGCGTGGGTGAGGAGGACGGTGCCGATCTCATCATTCTCGCGACGCACGGGTACGGTGCGGTGAAGCGGTTTCTGATCGGCAGTGTGGCATCGGGTGTCACACGAGGTGCGCGCTGCCCGGTGCTTCTGATTCCATCGGGATGAACCCGGGGCGGGCAGCTGCCAGGGCCTCGGGCCCCGGGCCGTGCGGCTTGCCGGCGAGGAGTCTGAGCCCGTTGCCCGCGACGAGCAGGGTGCTGCCTTCATGGCCGACGACGGCCAATGGCAGCGGAATCCCGATCGTCAGCGCCAGCACGACGAGGAACAGCATCCAGCCGATGCTGAAGTATACGTTCTGCCGTACCACGCGGCGTGCGCGCTTACCGAGATGAATGACGTAATCGATCTTGTCGATGTCGTCGCTCATCAGCACGACATCCGCAGTCTCGATGGCGACATCGGTGCCGATCGCGCCCATGGCGATGCCGATCGTCGCGGACGCCATAGCAGGGGCGTCATTGACGCCGTCGCCGACCATGGCGACACCGCGTGAGCTCGCGACCAGCTGTTTCACTACGTCGACCTTTTCGTGCGGGAGCAGCCCGGCCTTCACCTCGTCCGCGCCGATCTCGGCCGCAATCGCCCGCACGGCGTCCGGATGATCGCCGGACAGCACGGTGATCCAGCGTATGCCCTCGTATTTCAGGTGACGGACACTCGCGGCGACGCCGGGCTTCAGCTCATCGCCAAACGACATCGCGCCCTGCAGCTCGCCGGGCACCCCGACGTACACGACGGAACGCCCGCGTGACGTCTGCTCGGCGGTCCATCCCTGGATGAGCGGACCGAGGCGCACGTTTTCGAGCTGCGCCATGCCGGCGTTTCCGACCCAGACCTGCTGCCCGTCGACGCTGCCGTGCACGCCCTTGCCGGGGAACGACTGGAAGTCCAGCACCTGCGGCACGGAGATGCCGCGCGCATGCGCCTCGGCCGCGACGGCCCGTGCGAGATGATGTTCGGATGTCTGCTCGACGGCCGCGGCCAGGCGCAGCAGTGCATCGCCGTTGGCGGGCGACGGCTGCACGCGGTTGTCGAGCTCGGCATGGCTCACGATGTCCACCACGGTGGGGCGCCCCACGGTCAGGGTGCCGGTCTTGTCGAACGCGATCGTGTCGATGGTGCCGGCGAGGTCGAGGTAGGCGCCACCCTTGAAGAGGACGCCGTGACGCGCGCCGTTCGCGATGCCCGACAGGATCGCCGACGGTGTGGAGATGACGAGTGCGCAGGGACTCGCGACGACCAGCAGTGTCATCGCGCGATAGAACGCGTCTCCCCATGTAGCGCCCCAGAGCAGGGGCGGAACGATGGCGGCCAGGATCGTCCCGACGACGACGGCCAGCGTGTAGGGATGAGCGAAGCGGTCGATGAAGTGCTGTGCCGGTGCGCGCTCCTCGCGCGCTTCCTCGACCAGGCGCACGATCTTCGCCAGCATCGTCTCACCCGCCGGCTTCGTCACCTCGACGACGAGGGAGCCGCCCTGATTGATCGTGGCGGCATACACCCCATCGCCGACGGTCTTGCGCACCGGAATGGCCTCGCCGGTAATCGCCGATTGATCGATCTCGGTGCGACCGGAGCGCACGCGGCCGTCCGCCGCCAGGCGCTCACCGGGTCGGACCAGGATCAGCTGACCGGGCGTGAGGTCGTCGACCGCGATACGGCCGATGTCGCGACCGTCCTCGTCCGCGAGCGTCGCTTCCTCGGGCCGCAGGTCCATGAGCAGCGCAATCGCGTGGCGCGTGCGACCCATCGCGTACGCCTCGAGCGCCTTCGACAGGCTGAACAGGAAGATCAGGATGACGCCCTCGAGCGGGGCGCCCACGATCGCGGCACCGACTGCCGCGGCGCCCATCAGGAAGTCGATGTTCAGGCGGGCGTGCTTCAGATCGGCCCAGCCATCCAGCGCAATGCGCCAGCCGCCCACGACGTAGGCGACGAGGAACGGCAGCCAGCGCCACGGCTGCAGTGTCGGCGACATCCAGCCGAGCACGAGGCCTGCCACGAGCGCGACGGCGACGACGAACGTCACGCGCAGGTGATACGCGGCCTCGCGGTCATCTTCCGTGAGCGCGTCGCGCCCGAATACGATGCGCAGCAGCGCCGGTGTCTTCATTCGACGCGTCTACTGTGTCGTGCGCAGGCGTTCGCGGAACCGTTCGTGGCAGGCGACACAGCCGCGCTGCACGTCCGCGAGCCGGTCGAGCACCGCATCCGTGTCACGTTCGCGTGCGGCCTCGTGCATCTGCACTGCCGCCTCGTGCACGGCTGCATCGGCGCTCTCGAACTGCGGCATCTCCGCACCCAGCTCCGTGCGGATGCGTGCGACTTCCTCCGCTGACATGTGCGCGTGGTCGGCGATCGCGGATGCATGCTGCTCCACGGTGGCGAAGTCCTCCAGCCAGAGCGCGCTCTGCATTGCCGCCATGTCCTCGGCAAGGTGCCGCATGATGGGCAGCAGAGCCATCTCCTCATGAACGCCTGTGTCGGCCGCAACAGCATGTGAGGTGTCCGCCGTGCCCACCCTCGAGGCGGTGTCCGGGTGCTCCGCAGCGCCCGCGTCGGGCGGCGGTGCGGTCTCGGGGGCTGCACCTTCGCAGCCGGCCAGCAGGATCGCAGCCGTCAGCAGAACGAATCGTGACCCGTTTATCAACACGACCTCCTGGTTCGGACTGATGTCGGGACAGCGTGTGCATAATAGCGTGCGGGCAGCAAGTTCGCTGTAGCAGGGCGGCAGCCGACCGCGTACCTTCGTGCTGCCCGCAGACTCTCGCCGGGAGAGCCGGCGGGGGCCGCCATGAGATATCAGCGGAGGCGCACGATGTGGGCAGATCGGGAGACCGGTGGCGCGGCCGGGCCGCCAGGCTCGCACTCATGGCGTAACCGGGCCGCAGTGCTGGTGCTCGTCGCCGTAGCGGCCGCGGCCGCGTGCGCGACGGCGCGCGATCCGTATCCGGTGCGCGTCATGACCTACAACATCGCGGCGGGAGGTGGCGACCTGGCTGCGGTTGCCGCTGTGATCCGGGCGGCCGCGCCGGATATTGTCGCCCTCCAGGAGGTGGACGTTCACTGGAGTGAGCGGAGCCGGTTCGCGGATCAGGCCGCTGAGCTCGGGGAAGCGCTGGGCATGCACGTGCGCTTCGGACCGATCTATGAGCTGCCGCCGGCGCGCAGATTCGGACTCGCCATTCTAAGCCGCACGCCGATCGTGGAGTTCACCAATCACGTCGTACCGCGACTCTCCACACAGACGAACGAGACCGAGCCGGTACCGCTGCCCGGGTTCCTCGAGGCGGTGACCGTAATCGGCGGTATGCGCGTCCATGTATTCAACACACACCTGGACTACCGCGCCGACTCGCGCGTGCGGGAGCAGCAGGTTCGCGCGATGCTCGAGGTGCTGGCGGCAGAGACCCGACCGACCGTGCTCATGGGCGATCTCAACGCGCCGCCGTCCGCTCCGGAGCTCCAGCCGCTCCTCGCGGAGCTGCGCGATGCCTGGAGCGCGAACGAGGAGCACGGCCTGACCTATCCCGCGCACGCGCCGGACAAGCGTATCGATTACATTCTGCTGTCCCGCCACTTCAGCCCAGTGGCACTGCACGTACCGGCAGCACAGGCCTCGGACCACCGGCCGGTGATCGCCGACCTTCGCCTCCACTGACACGAGGGCACGAATGCCTTATCCTGGAGCATGAACGCTCCCGTCCGAGGCAGTAATGACATGATGCAGCAACGCCTGCGCTCTGCCATCGGCGCCGTGCTCCTGGTGGCAGTCGCCGCCGGTTGCGCCTCCCCCCTGAGTCAGTGGAAAGGCAACCTGCACACACATTCCGTGTGGAGTGACGGCACCGACTATCCCGAGATGATCGTCGCCTGGTATCTCGAGAATGGCTACGACTTTCTCGCCCTCACCGAGCACGACATGCTCGCCGAGGGCGAGCGCTGGGTCGACGTGAACGCACCGGACGACGGGTGGCCGCCGCGCAACGAGTCCGCGCGGCGTGCGCTGCCGGGCTACCGCGAGCGCTTCGGCGCGGAGTGGGTGCAGGAGCATCGTGATGGCAACCGCCACCTCGTGCGGCTCCGGCCACTCGAGGAGTACCGGCGGCTGTTCGAGCAGCCCGGACGTTTCCTGTTGCTCCAGGCGGAAGAGATCACGGACCGCGAGGGTGCCCACGTCAACGCGTTCAACCTCGCCGCGGCGATCCCGCCGCAGGGCGGCTCCAGCACGGGTGAGCGGATCCGCAATAACCTGGCAGCGGTCGAGGAGCAGCGCGTCGCGACCGGGCGCGCGCTCGTCGCGATCGTGAATCACCCGAACTTCGTCTGGTCTCTCACGGCGGAAGATCTCGCAGCGATTCCCCACGCCAGGATCTTCGAGGTGTTCAACGGTCACACGATGGTGAACAACGCGGGCGACACGCTGCATGCGGGCACCGAGCGCATCTGGGACGTTGCGCTGTCACTGCGACACGCGGCGGGGCTGCCGCCGTTGTTTGCCGCCGCGACCGATGATGCGCACGACTATCGCGAGTACGGAGACACGATCTCGCGGCCCGGCCGCGGGTGGGTCATGGTGCGCGCGCGCGAGCTCACGAGCAATGCTCTCGCCACATCACTGACGGCCGGTGACTTCTACGCATCGACTGGCGTGACGATCCGCCGCGAGCAGCGCGATCGTGAAGGCATTCGCATCGAGATCGAGCCGGAGGCAGGGGTGGTCTATCGCACGCAGTTCATTGGCACCCGCACGACGACGCCGCTCGAAGGATCGCCGGTCCTGGATGCGGCCGGCGACACGGTGCGCACCACGCGCACGTACGACGCGGGCGTCGGCGAGATCCTGGCGGAAGTGACGGGTATCCGCGCGGCGTACGAGTTCCGCGGCGACGAGCGCTACGTGCGCGCGCGGGTGGTGTCATCGAAGCCCCACGTGGATCCAACGACAGGGAAAACCATGGGCTGGCAGACGGCGTGGCTCCAGCCAGTATTCAGATGAGCCGCACGAGGGACCCCGGTCAGCCGCCCATTCGCGGTGCAGCGCACGGCGGAAACCCGGCCGGTACCGCGACGTAGGGACAGGACAGCCATGGAGATCACAGCGGAGGCGCAATGGAGCGCGGGATGCCAGTGACGATGAAGGCGGGCGGTGTCGAGGCGGAGGCTGCGCAGCGCGAGCTGCCCTTTGCCCGCCTGCCGGTGACGCTTCCGCCCGATCGCAGCCTGCTGACCTACTACATGCTCGGATCACTGCTGTTCGGGCCATTCTTCATCTTCGCCATGATCCCGGCGTATTTCCGCTACCACACGCTGCGTTACGACATCGACGAGCAGGGGATCACCATGCGCTGGGGGATTCTGTTCCGACGCGAGGTGTCGCTGACGTACGCGCGCATCCAGGACATTCAGCTCTCGAGCAATCTGGTCGAGCGGTGGCTGGGTCTGGCCAAGATCCAGCTCCAGACGGCGAGCGGCAGCTCGAGCGCCGAGATGACGATCGAGGGCATGCGCGAAGTGGATGCGCTCCGCGACTTCCTGTATGCGCGAACGCGCGGTGCAGGTTCAGGCGCCCCGGCCGCGTCGCAGGTGCCATCGATCCGCAGCGCGTCGCCGGACATTCAGGAGCTGACGGAGGTGCTGAACGCGGTCGCCGCCGAGCTGCGCGCGCTGCGGCTCGAGCGTACCGCAACAGCGCGCGGGGCGGACGATGACTAGCACAGTGACGGATGCTCGCGGGAGCAGCGCGGGGACCGGCACACTGCGATCGCTTACGCTCCGCCTGCTGCGCGTGCCCGCACGGCCGCAGCCGCCGGCGGGCGATGCGGGTCCGGTGCTGACGTTCCACGCGTCGCGGCGCTACTTCCATTACAAGGTGGCGATCTGGGCGATGCGGCAGCTGGGTGCCCTGATCGCGCTGGTCGGCGGCACGCTGTTCCTGATCACTGTAGCGGATCGCAGTCCGGAGTTGGCCCGCTTCACGGGCTGGAGACTGATCGAGGTGTGGGCCTGGACGGTGTTCGTCGCGCAGCTGCCGTTCAGCTACATGCTGCTGCGACTCGACTTCGAGATGCGGTGGTACATCCTGGCGGATCGCAGCCTGCGCATACGCGAGGGCACGCTCGTCATGCGCGAAAAGACGATGTCCTACGCGAACATCCAGAACATATCGATTCGGCGGAACCCGCTTCAGCGCATCTTCGGACTGGCTACCGTCGCAGTGCGCGCCGCAGGTGGGGGCTCCGGCGCCTCGGAGCACAAGGGCGGCGGCTCCGGCGGACATACGCACGAAGCGCTGTTCGAAGGCGTCGACAACGCCGACGAGATCCGGAGCATCCTGCGGGAACGCATCCGCCGGCACCGCGACAGCGGGCTCGGCGACCCCGACGACGTCTACGACGACGACGTCGCGTCACCCGTACTCACCGCAGCGCGCAGCCTCCTGGAGGAAGCCCGCGCCCTGCGCACTGCGACACCCTGACTCCGCGGAGCGGGGGGCTCACAGTGATCGCGCAGTGCGACACCCTGAGTCCGCCGAGGGGCGGGCTCACTGCGTGTGAACGATCTCGTCCGTGATACGGTACCCGCCATCGAGCCACGCGATGATCTCGCGCGCGCCCGGGTGGTCCACGCCCTCGTAGTGCTGCCGCAGCAGTGATTCCTTGTCCCCCAGCCGATCCAGGCCGACGTCCTGGAGGATGAGCGTATCGTCGCGCACAAGGGCACCCAGCTCACTGCCCAGGACCTCGGTCGCCGCCCGCCGCATCGCGTCGCCGTACTGGTAATCCGCACCGCGGCGATAGCTCTCGACGAGCGTGAGAGCGGGGATGCGCGTGAGCGTCGGCTGCAGCGCGGGATTGACGCCGTGCGCCGCGAGATGATCCGCGAGGCCGGCCGGCCGACCCGTGAAGCCGCGCAGATGCAGATACTGCGACATGCGCTGCCCGTCGTTCACGGGATAGTTGTCCCAGAGGAACGGCTTGCGGCGCAGCTGCTCGGTCACCCGTTGCGCGTGGCCGACCGAGATCTCCCGCGACACCACCTCCTCGCCTGTCCAGAAGATCTCGAACCGCGGGTCCATGAGCGCGCCGAACTCCTCGACGTATCGGTCGGGGCGCCGGCCGAAGACGCGGTCGAGCACGGGATCGTCCGAGTAGTACGTCGGACACACGATGATACGGTCCGCGCGCGTGCGGGTCGCGATCCAGTCGACGATCTCGACCTGACGGTGAGCCAGGTCGGGGAGGTCACCGCGCATGTCGTCGAAGAGCACGGCCAGGTCGCGGATGCCGAGCTCGTCCAGGAACGCGAGCTTGTCGCCGAGCGCCGCGCGCGCCGCATTGTCGAAATTCTGGTAGAGCTCGTAGGGGCTGAGGCCGACGCCGAAACGCACGTCCAGACTGCGGCAGTGCGCGGCGAAGTCGCCGAGCCGGCTGGCGTCCTCGGCAGGGTGGGGCTCCTGCCAGCGTCGGCGCAGATACGTATCGGCCTTGGGGGCATAGAGGTAGAAACGGTAGCCGTGCGGTGCGAGGAAGGAGGCGGTCGCGGCGCGCTCCTCCCACGTCCACGGGCGGCCGTAGAATCCTTCGATGATCCCGAGATCCATGACGTGCTCCTCGTATTGAATGCACGCGCATCATAGTGCCAGGGTGGCGCGCGGGCCATGCAGCCGTTCTCGGAGGCAGCGTCGCATGCGACTGGCGCCTCATGCTATATTGGCCGGATGGAGCCGACCATGAGCCAGCCGGCTGAGGACGAGGCCGCGGCGGAGCCGCTGAAGGCCACGGTGGCCGACCCGCTGCCGCCGCCGGCACCGCCGCGCCGCACGCGTTTCGATCGATCGATCATCGAGGGGCCGCTCACGCCGGCCGTGTGGAAGCTCGCCTGGCCGACGATGCTGCAGAACATCATCGGCGGACTCCAGGGCATCGTCGACCACGTGATGGTCGGACGCTATGTCGGCTACACCGGCAATGCGGCGATCGGTGTCTCCTGGCAGATCTTCCTCGTCGTCGTCGTGTTCATCTCCTCGCTGTTCACCGGCATGAGCGTGCTCGTCGCACGCTTCGCGGGCGCGGGCGATGACGAGAAGGTGAACCGCACCGTCTACCAGGGTTTCCTCACCGCGTTCGTTCTGTCGCTCGGCGTGCTCGCTCCGCTCGGTTACGTGCTCGCGCCGTCCCTGCTGAACGTCGTCAATGCGACGCCGGAAGTAGCCGCCGAGGCGCTGCCGTATCTGCGCATCATGTTCGTCTTCAGCTGGGGCCTGCTCATCTTCTTCATGCTCGGCGGTGCGCTCCGTTCCGCTGGCGATGCGCAGACGCCGATGCGGCTCGGCATCATCGCGACCATCGCGAACCTGGTGCTGAACGTCATCCTGATCCCCGGCCTTGGTCCGGTACCGGCCCTCGGTACGACCGGCGCGGCTCTGGGCACCGTCATCGCCATGTGCAGTGTCGGCGCGTACGCCATCTACGCGCTCTACCGCGGCCGCTGGGTCGTCGAGTTCCCGAAGAACTCGAAGCTGCGTCCGGACTGGCCGATCATCCGCGCCCTGTTCCGCTTCGGTCTGCCGACCGGTGTGCAGGGGATCGCAATGAACGTGGGCGGCGTCATGCTGCTGGCGTACATCGGGTCGCTCGCGCAGAGTGCGGCGGCACAGGCCGCATACACGGTGGTCTACACGCAGCTCTTCTCGCTGATCACGTGGACGTCGGTCGGGCTCATGGGCGCCGCCGCTGCCATGGCGGGCCAGAACCTCGGCGCCGGCCAGCCGGAGCGCGCGGCCGACGCCGTCCACGCCGCCGGCCGCATCGCCGTGTCGGGCGCCGCCGTGGTCGGTGTGCTGTTCCTCGTGATGCCGCGCCAGCTCCTCAGCATCTTCGGCATGGCGGAGCCCGAAGTCGTCGAGCTCGGCGTGCAGCTCATGCGCGTGCTGAGCATCTCGGGTGTCTTCATCGCCGTCGCGCTCACCTACACCGGCGGGTTGCAGGGCACCGGCGATACGCGCAGTCCGCTCCACATATCCATCATCTCGCAGGTCGTGATCCCGCTCGGCATGTGCTTCGTCCTCGACCAGATGGGCACACTCGACGCCATCGATATCTGGCTCGCAATACTCATCGGGCACATGACGCGCTGTGTCCTGAGCGTGATCCGGTTCCGCCAGGGACGCTGGCGTACGATCTCCGTCGACATCGGCCACGCGTGAACGTGGCGCCCCTGCCGACGTACACCGCGCACCGATACGTCCAGCCGCTGCGCGAGGGCGGATCGCTGCCGGCGATCGTCGATACCGAGGATGGCCTCTACGTCGTGAAGTTCCGCGGCGCAGGGCAGGGTCCGCGCGCGCTCGTCGCCGAGCTGATCGTCGCACGCCTCGCCCGCGTCATCGGCCTGCCCACTCCCGACATCGCCATTGTCGATGTGCCGCCGCAGTTCGGTGTGAGCGAGCCGGACCCCGAGATCCAGGACCTGCTCCGCGCCAGCCACGGCACGAACGTAGGCCTGCGCTACCTCGACGGCGCGTTCAACTTCGCGCTCGCAGCTGCGCACGATGTCGTGACCCCCGACTTCGCCGCACGGCTGGTATGGCTCGATGCATTCGTGACGAACCCGGATCGCACACATCGCAACACGAACCTGCTCGTGTGGCAGCGCCAGCCGTGGCTGATCGACCATGGCGCGGCGCTGTACGTCCACCACGACTGGGAGAGCGTCGACGAAACCCGCACGCGGTCGCCTTTCCCGCTCATCCGCGATCACGTGCTCATTACATCGAGCGATGCCATACAGGACGTCGATGACGAGCTCGCCGGTCGTATCACCGAGGACGTGATCCACGACATCCTGCGCGACATCCCCGACCCGCTACTCGAGGATCCCGCCGTCTTTCCCGATGCAGATGCGGCGCGCCAGCGCTATGTGCGGTACCTGAGCGAGCGGCTGCGCGGGCCTCGTGCATTTGTCGCCGAAGCCGTGCGCGCACGCGAAACGGTGATCGCCGAGCCGCCGCAGCGACGACAGGCGCGCCGATGAATACCGCGACCTGGACCACCTATCATTTCACCGTGCTGCGCGTCGTGCCGCACGTGCATACCGGCGCGTTCGTCAACGTCGGTGTCGTACTCCACGCCCGTTCCGCGGAGTTCCTCGGGATGCGCGCCATCATGGACGAGGACACGCTCCGCGAACTCGCCCCCGACGTCGATGTCGAGCTGCTCCTGCGTTACCTGCATTGCTACGACGCGATCTGCCGCGGCGATGACAGCGCCGGACCCATCGCTCTCGTCTCTCCCTCCGAGCGATTCCACTGGATCAGTGCACCCCGCTCCGACGTGCTCCAGCCGGCGCCTGTCCACGAAGGCGTCTGCATGGATCCGGCGGCGGAGCTGGATCAGCTGTATCGGGGATACGTCTAGCTCCGGGGTCAGAGATCTTACGCGCCGCGATGACGCAGACACGCGCCAGGCGGCGCCCTCCTGGTGGGGCTACGACTTCGGTCTCGCGCGCGAGCGGGGGCGGGCGTGGGTTATCCACAGACGATGGGGAAAAGGCCGGGGCCGGCTGTGGAAACGATGTGGGGAAGTCGGGCAGTTTCACCGGACCCGGCTTCACTTTGCGGTTATGGCCGGTCGATGCATCGGCTATCCACAGCCGAGTCGCGCCTGGTCTCCCGCCTGAGCGAGGCGCCATTGGGGATCGGCGCCATAGTTGGATGGCGCGTAACCGCAAAGTGAAGCCGGGTCCGGTGTCAGTCGGCGAGGATCCAGGGATCCCTGCTGAGCCAGTCGGAGGCCTTCGGCGAGTAGATGAAAACGACGCCGCCGTTGGCGATCATGGGGAGGAGGCGCTGGGCGCGCTTCATCTCCATGGCGGGGCAGCCCTCGCTGCGGCCGGCCGAACCGGCGGTGACGTAGGGGGCGCCATGTGCGACGATGCCGCGGCTGCGGGCGGCGCTGTTGAACTTGCCGGATTCACCGCGCATGCGGAGGCCTACGGACGTGTAGCGCCGGCCGCCGGACTTGCCGCTGAAGTTGTATGTCTCCTGGGCGAGGTACAGTCCGAGTGACGTGGCCTTGCTGCCGGGCCGGTTGGAGAAGCTGGTCGGCACGCCATCGCGGGTGCGAGCTGAGCCGCGGCCGTGGGCGACGGTGAACGGGCCGTCGACGACGGTCAGCTGGTCCATGTCGAACACGTAACCGCGCGCGGTGCCGTTATCGAGGCCCATGTCGACATAGTAGAGATAGGGCTTCGTGACGCTGCCGGGATTGGCGCTGCGGTAGTTGTAATAGGCGGTGAACGCAGTGCGGAGCGCGTCCGAATGGCTGGAGCGCGTCACGCGATCGGCCAGCGCGCGCAGAGCCTCATCGGCCCTGTCGGACGGTGCGTCCGCGGGAGTCGAAGTCCGCCTGGCGATGGCCGGCATCGCCACGGCCCTGTCGGACGACACGTCGGAGAGGTCGTCCGACGCAGCGGTCACGGGCGCAGTCCCGGCGACCAGCCGGCTCACTGTGCCGTCACTCGCGGCTTCTGCGCGGGTCGAGCCGGCGGCGGCGGTGATGAATGCGATAATGACGAGGATGGCACCGGCGGACAGGCGGGATGCTGAAACAGGACGCATGGACAACACCTTCGTTGCTGGCGGAGCAGACGTCGCTCGCTCTGATTTAGCAGGAAAGCAGGCTGCCGGAGCAGCCTGCACAGCCTCTACACCCCGGCCGCGCGTGGGTTTCACTGCCCTCCGCGCGGCTCACGGGGTGGTCCGGTCGGGCCTCGCCGACGGCCGGAATCGAGCAGGGAATCACGGAGCGCGCGATCCGAGCCCGGCCAGAACGTAAACCAGCACGGCGGTTCCGTCCATGATCGGCTCGTTGGTCGAGTAGTCCCCCCAGTCGTCGTGGTAGACGATGTGGCCCGTATTCCATTCGGCGTACTCGTCGGGATGCACCAGCGATATGTAGAGCAGGTTCTCGTAGATCGAGCGATAGACGGGTCCGTCGACGAGGCCGCCCTTCTGGCTCAGGTGATCCTGGAGCAGGCGCGACACGTCGGAGTGGGGATCGACGGGATAGTCGCCGCTACGGGGCAGTCCCACGACCATGGAGGTGCCCCAGGGATTGGTGCCGAACAGCCAGTCGATGGCGGCGAACTCGTGTTCGATGTACGTGTCGTCGCCGGACATCTCGCGGTAGAGCCGGGCCTGAGTGGCGAACGCGGCCATGAGGTTGTTGGAGCACCAGATGAAGGGGATACCAATGAGGAAGCCGTTGTCGGCGCGTGCGGCGACGGCGGCGAGACCGCGGCGGTAGTAATCGACCAGGGTGGCCCTGCCGTCCGGTCCGGCGCCGCGCCAGGTCTCGTGGTGACCGTAGTTGTGCCACGGATACCACTCGTAGTGGCGCGCGGTGTCCGCGCCCATCCACGGGGTGACCGGCTCCTGTGCGGCATACTCCAGTGCGTGGCGCAGGTACACCGTGTCGCCGGTGAGCGCGTGCATTTCCGCCGCGGCGAGCTCCATGTCATCCACCCAGTTGGCCTCTTCGTAGAAATACGGTGCGCGGCCGGGCGCGGTCTGGCATACGCCGGGGTTGTCGCGACCGGCCTGATACGCCGTGTGTGCCTTGCGACTCAGCGTGTCCGCGAACGCTGCATCGTGATCGCGCAGTGACAGTGCGCCGAGCGCGAACGCCGCGGCCATCTTGCCGGCGGTCGATGCGACGCCGTCAGAGCGGTTCTTCCCGTCGAACAGGCCCTGCGGCCTGCCGGTGCACGGATAGACGGGCCGGAAGCCGCCCGGTCCCCAACCGTAATCGGACATGTCGGTAGGCGGCGTGTCGGCGTTCATGTGGTCGCGGTCGTCGGCGATCTGGTTCAGGATGAGGTCGTCGCGCGGATGCATGCGCACGAGCCACTCGAGTCCCCAGCGCGCCTCGTCCAGAACGTCCGCGATGCCGTTGGCGCCCGGCAGTCCGTGCGCGTCGAACGCATCCGTGAACGACGACGCGTGATCGCGATGTGCCGCGAGCATGACGAACGTCGCATGCGCGGATGTCGTCACGTACTGGAGATAGTCCGCGGCATCCGCCCAGCCGCCGGCGACGGGCAGGAACGTGCCCGCCTCGGGGTGGTCGACCAGGATCGCGTCGGTGCGGTGGTGCACGGAGTCGCGGAAGAACGGATTGTAGAGTGAGCGCTGCTGGCGCATGTAGGCGAGCAGCGAGTCGGCCGTGCCGCGATACACATCGGCCGCAACGCGCACGGTGACAGCCAGGTCCGGAGCGGCCTCGATCGTGTAGTTGCCGCTCCCGGTGATGGCCGTGAAGTCGAGACGCGCGGACGCGGTGCAGCCGCCGAACGGTCCGGCATTCTCGATGGCGACCGGACCGAGCACGGTGCGGCCGTTCGCGTCGTTGACGCGGAAGCTGGGCGGGAGCCGCTGATCGCGCGAGCACAGGACGGCCACCTTCGGCGCATCCGGGAGATAGCCGAGCTGGTTATAACGGATGGCGGCTGGCAGGTCGGACTCCGACGTGGTGGCGCAGCCGGCAAGAGCAAACAGCGTGACGGGCAGCAGCGTGCGCATCATGTCGAGCGTGCGCGCGAGTGTGCTCGAATTGATGGCGAGCGTGCGCGTATTCATGGCAATGAACCTCCTGGTCCCACCCTGGCCGACCACTCGGGCAGTGTGCCGAGCTCGATGCCGAATGCGACGATCACGAGTGAGTATACCATCAGCGTGATGAGCGCGATGAAGAGCATGTTGAGCCAGATCCCGGCGCGCGCCATCTGCGGCACCGTCACGTAACCGCTGCCATAGACAATGGCGTTCGGCGGCGTGGCGACGGGCAGCATGAACGCGCAGCTGGCCGCGATCGCCGCGGGCACGAGCAGCACGAACGGGTTCTCGCCGATGCCGAGAGCGAGCGATGCGACGAGGGGCAGGAACGCGGCCGCGGTCGCGGTGTTGCTCGTCAGCTCGGTCAGGAAGATGACGACCGCTGTAATGAGCACGATGATGAGCAGGAGCGGCCACGCCTGGAGACCTGCGAGCGCCTCCCCGATCCAGCCGGCCAGCCCGGTGGTGGTGACGGCGTCCGCGAGCGCGAGCCCGCCACCGAACAGGAGCAGCACGCCCCAGGGCAGGCGCTCGGCGGTCTCCCAGTCCATCAGGAACTCGCCATCCCGGAGACTGACCGGCACGACGAACGTGGCGAGTGCCGCGGCAATCGCGATCGATGTGTCGGACAGGCCCGGCAGCCACGCGTCAAGGAGCGGGCGCGTGACCCACAGCAACGCAGTGACGACGAAGATGACGGCCACACTTCGTTCGGCGCGCGATATCGGGCCGAGCTTCGCGTACTCGCGCTGTATTGCGGCCGCACCGCCCGGTATCTCGCGGATGCGGATGGGAAAAACGACTTTCGTCAGAACCAGCCAGGACAGGGGCAGCGACACGATCGCGAGTGGCAGGCCGACGACCATCCACTGCGCGAAGCCGACTTCGACGTCGTATGTCTCGCGCATGAAGGCGGCGAGCAGTGCGTTCGGCGGTGTGCCGATCAGCGTCGCGAGACCGCCAATGCTCGCGGCGTATGCGATCCCCAGCATCAGCGCGATCGCGAAGTTGAAGTCCATGGGTCCGTCCCCGGCCTCGGGCCTCACCAGCTGCACGACGGAGAGCCCGATCGGCAGCATCATCACGGCCGTCGCCGTATTGCTCACCCACATACTCAGGAACGCGGTCGCGGCCATGAACCCGAGCACCAGGACCGGCGGGTGCACGCCCATCATGCGCACGACGCGCAGCGCGATGCGGCGATGCAGGCCGTGGCGCTCCATGGCAAGGGCGATGACGAAGCCGCCCAGGAACAGGAAGATGATCGGGTTGGCGTATGGCGCCGCCGTCGACCCGACCGGCAGCACGCCGAGCAGCGGGAAGAGCAGCAGCGGCGTGAGGGCGGTCGCCGGAATCGGCACGGCCTCGGTTATCCACCAGCACGCCATGAAGATCCCGATGGCCGCCGTGCGCCAGGCCGGCAGCGTCATCCCCGACGGCGGGTCGAGCAGGAGGAGCACGGCAAGCAGAACGGGTCCGGCGAATAGACCGATACGCTGGCGTCGTCCGATGGTGAGCTCCGGCGTCGGTGTCATCCCCTTGAGCGGCTGCGGGCAATATGCGGTCGAGCATCGCACGGGGGCCAGTCCGTGCCGTGCCTTCGAACCGCGTCCGTTACCGGCGCCGGCCCCGGTAGTCACAGCCGCAGCGTTGTGGCCGCACCCC
This sequence comes from Longimicrobiales bacterium, assembly GCA_035461765.1. GTDB lineage: Bacteria > Gemmatimonadota > Gemmatimonadetes > Longimicrobiales > RSA9 > SH-MAG3. Next base: position 8,018 of record DATHUY010000083.1, on the reverse strand, counting down.
CGGCGACGTAGTCTCATGCGCCATGACTGACACTGCGCGCGACGCGTCCTTTGGAGCCCGGCTGCTCAGGTCCTGGAACCGGCTGCGCGGAGTGCCGGGCGGGCGGTGGCTGTTCAGCCGGATGGTCGGCCGCGCGGCGCCGTACTCCGGGACCATGAAGGCGCGCGTGCTCGAGCTCGAGCCGGGTCGCGCGGTGGTCCAGCTCAAGGACCGGCGCGCGGTGCGCAATCATCTCCGGTCGATCCATGCGATCGCACTCGCGAACCTGGGCGAGCTGTCGAGCGGCCTGGCAGCAGCGGCGGCGATGCCGAAGGGCGTGCGCGGCATTCCGACGGCGATCACGATCGAGTACCTGCACAAGGCGCGCGGCACGCTGACCGCCACCGGAACGGCCGCACTGCCCGAGGTGACGGAGCCGGTGACGGCGGATGTGTACGCCGACATCCGCGATGCCACGGGCATGACCGTGACGACGGTCCGCGTCACCTGGCAGCTGGAGCGCGTATGAGCCTCGCAGACACCCGCATGACCGGCGACCTCGGCATCACGCTCCCGATCATCGGCGGCGCCATGTACCCGTGCAGCAACCCGGAGCTCGTGGCGGCCGTGTCCGACGCGGGCGGCATCGGAGTCGTGCAGCCGGTATCGCTCACGTACGTGCACGGCCACGATTTCCGCGAAGGCCTGCGTTACATCCGGCGGCTGACCGACCGGCCGATCGGCATGAATGCACTGCTCGAGGGGTCTTCGCGCATATACCGCGAGCGCATGGAGCGCTGGATCGACATCGCACTCGAGGAGGGCGTCCGCTTCTTCGTGACGTCGCTGGGCAACCCGCGCTGGGTGGTTGATCGTGCCGGCGCCGAATCCCGGGTGTATCACGACGTCACCGAACGGAAGTGGGCGGACAAGGCGATCGCCGGCGGCGTGCACGGCCTGATCGCCGTGAACAGCCGCGCGGGCGGCCACGCGGGTCCGAAGACGCCGCAGCAGCTGTTCGATGAGCTGGCGCCGCTCGGCCTGCCGCTGGTGTGTGCAGGCGGCATCGGCGATCCGGACGACCTCCTGGCCGCGCTGCGCATCGGTTACGACGGCGCGCAGCTCGGCACTCGTTTCATTGCGACGACGGAGTGTACCGCGAGCGACGCGTACAAGCGCGCGATCGTGGACGCGGACGAGGAAGACATTGTCCTGAGTGAACGCATCACGGGTGTACCACTGGCCGTGATCCGCACGCCGTACGTCGAGCGCGTCGGGACGAAGGCTGGACCGTTCGCGCGCTGGATGCTGCGCGGCCGTCGCACGAAGCACTGGATGCGCACGTTCTACGCAGTGCGGTCCGCGATGCAGCTGCGCAAGGCATCGCTCGACCCGAACGCAACGCAGGACTACTGGCAGGCCGGTCGCAGTGTCGACGGCATCCACGAGGTGAAGCCGGTGGCGCAGGTCATGCGCGAGTTCGGCGACAAGCTGCGCGCCACGGAAGCTTCGCAGCACGTAACATGAGCCAGGGAAAGAAACATGTCGGCGAACGCCGCAGATGATACGACTACATTCGCAGAGCTCGGACTTGCCGATCCGCTGCTGACGGCATTGACGGGACTGGGGTACGAAGAACCGACCCCGATCCAGCGCGAGTCGATACCACCGCTGCTGGAAGGTCGCGACCTGCTCGGCCAGGCGGCTACAGGGACGGGCAAGACGGCGGCATTCGCGCTGCCGCTGCTCCAGCTGCTGGCGGAGAACAGCGACGCCGCGCATCCCGTCGCACTCGTGCTCGTGCCAACGCGCGAGCTGGCCGTGCAGGTGGCCGAAGCGATGCACCGCTACGGCCGCGAACTGAACGCCCGGGTGCTGCCGATCTACGGCGGCCAGCCGATCGGCAGTCAGCTGCGTGCGCTCAGCCGCGGCGTCCATTACGTCGTCGCCACGCCCGGCCGCGCGCTCGATCACATCCGGCGCGGCACGCTCGCGCTCGAGAATGTGCGCGTGGTCGTGCTCGACGAGGCGGACGAGATGCTCGACATGGGCTTTGCCGAGGACCTCGACGCCATTCTCAGCGAGACGCCCGAAGATCGACAGACCGTTCTGTTCTCGGCGACTATGCCACCACGTATCGCAGCGCTCGCACGTCGTCAGCTGCGCGACCCCATCCGCATCGAGATCGCGCGCGAACGCGTGGAGGAAGGCGCCGCGCCGCTCGTGCGGCAGACCGCCTACATCGTACCGCGTGCGCAGAAACTGCTCGCCCTCGGACGCGTGCTCGATGTCGAGGCGCCCGAGGCGGCCATCGTCTTCTGCCGCACACGTAATGAGGTCGACGAGATCTCCGACACGCTGAATGCCCGCGGCTACCGCGCCGAGGCGCTGCACGGCGGCATGTCCCAGGAACAGCGCGACCGCGCCATGGGCAGACTCCGCACCGGCATCGCGGACCTGCTCATCGCCACGGATGTCGCCGCGCGCGGGCTGGACATCGATCAGCTCACCCACGTCATCAATTACGACGTGCCATCCGCCCCAGCCGCCTACGTCCATCGCATCGGCCGCGTCGGCCGCGCCGGCCGCGAAGGCGTCGCCATAACGCTCGCCGAGCCGCGCGAGCACCGCATGCTCAAGAACATTGAACGCATGACACGCCAGCGCATCAACGTCGAGAAGGTGCCCACCGTCGCCGACCTGCACGCCCGTCGCCTCGAGATCACCCGCGCCTCGCTCCGCGAAACGATCCTCGCCGACGACATGGACCACTACCGCGTCATCGTCGAGTCCCTCGCCTCCGAGTTCGATGTCATGGACGTCGCCATGGCCGCCGTCAAACTCGCCCACGAGGCCGATGGCACTTCATCCGACGAGGAGATCCGCGACGTCGCGCCACCCCGTGACAAGCCCGCCAGAGAGCGCAGTGAACGGAGCCCGCGCGCGCGCCGCGGCGAGGACGAAGGACGCGCACCTGCACGCGGCAGGGCACGACGCGGCCAGGACACCGGCACCGCCCGCATCTTCATCGGCGTCGGCCGCAGCGCCGGCATCCGGCCGCAGGACCTCGTCGGCGCCATCGCCAATGAGGCCGGCATCAGCGGCCGCGACATCGGCGCCATCGAGATCGCCGACGACTCGTCCTTCGTCGAAGTGCCGGATTCCGCCGCAGCCGCGGTCGTCGCGGCGCTACGGGGCACGAAGATCCGGGGGAAGAGGGCTTTCGTGCGTCGGCAGGATTGAGGCTCGGGGAGGGGAAGGGGTAGGGGTATTAACAGATTCAATCGCGGAGGGCGCGGAGGATCTGGAGGGCGGTAGAGGAACATGGGCCGGGAGAGTGAGTGGCACATCTCCGAGCGGTCGATCCGCCTCTCCGCGCTCTCCAACCCTCCGCGCCCTCCGCGATTGAATCCGCTAAAGTGGGCAGACCTGCCGCGACGCATCCCGCACACAAGACCCTGCCTGTCGAGTTTCCACCCCCTCATTCGTCGCAGTAATTGAAGCCGGATCGGCCAGATGGTGAGCGGGCGTCGTCGTTTGGTCCGTTCAGTCTTGACTGAACGTCACAGCGCGGTTAGCGTTCGCGCCATGGCAGATTCACACGGGACGGACGGCGCGCAGGCGCGCTTTGTAGAGCGGATCGGACAGATCCTGGAGCAGGACGGCCTCACGCGGATTGCGGGTCGAATCTTCGGGCATCTGCTGCTGACGACCGAACCGCAGTCGCTGGAGGACCTGGCGACGGCGCTTCAGGCGAGCCGGGGCAGCATCAGCCAGGACACACGGCTGCTGGAGCGGCTGGGTGCGCTGGAGCGGGTGACACGGGCGGGAGACCGGCGCGTTTACTACCAGATTGGCGATCGCATGATGGCGCGCATGGTAGCGCTGCGGCTGGAGCGGTTCGAACAGATGCGCGAGGCGATGGCGGCGGGGGCGGAGGCCGCGGCGGACGAGAAGGTGCGCCGGCGGCTGAAGGATTTCGCGGACTTCCATGAGCATCTGCTGGCGACGATGCGTGAGGCGCGCGAGAGGTGGTGCGCGCGGCACGGGATGGCGGAGAAGTGAGGGCGGACGTGCACGGGTGCGAGGAGAGTGAAATGAGAGTGAGCAGGCTGGCAGGTGCGGCGGGATCGCTGGTACTGCTGGCGTTCATGAGTGCAGTGCCGGTGTCGGCGCAGGAGCGGACGGACTCGGTGGAGCTGAGTCTGACGGCGGCGCTGTCGATGGCGCTGGAGCGCAGTGAGGAAGTGCGGGTGGCTGAGCAGCAGGTGCGTGTGGCGTCGGCGCAGGTGCGCAGTGCGCGTTCGTCACTGCTGCCGCAGATCAACACGCAGGTCGGCTACACGAAGACGATCCGCTCGGTGTTCCAGGGCGCGGGTTTCGAGATTCCGGACAGTCTGCGGTTCGAGCCGGACTCGCTGGCGGCGCTCGCGGAGCGTGTCGCCTACCTGGAGCGCAACACGCCGAACGCGGCGTTCGGTGCACTGGGCAGTCTGTTCGGGAACCTGCCGTTCGGTCGTGAGAACGCGTGGCTGGCGGCCGCGTCCCTGAACCAGCCGCTGTTCTCGGGTGGACGGATTATGTCGGGTGTGCAGCTGGCGCGGCACGCGGAGACGGCGGCGGAGGCGTCGCTGACGGAAGCGCGCGCGGACGTGGCGCTGCAGGTGCGGCAGGCGTATTACGGCGCGCTGCTGGCGCAGGAGGCGGAGGTCATCGTCGAAGCGAGCGTCGATCTCGCGCAGCAGCACCTCGAGCGGGTGCAGCTGCTGCTGGAGACGGGGCAGGCGTCGGAGCTGGACGCACTGCGGGCGGAGGTCGAGCTGGAGAACCTGCGGCCGCAGCTGGTGCAGGCGCGCAATGCGCGCGAGCTCGCGTCGCTGAATCTGAAGCGACTCGTGAACCTGCCGATCGATGCGCCACTGCGACTGACATCGAGTCTGGCGGCAACGGACCCGGCGCTGCCCGACCCGGCGGACGTGCTGCTGCCGAGCCTTGCGGAAGCGGAGCCGCAGCTGGCGCGGCGCGCGTCGATCGAGGCGGCGGAGCAGCAGGTCGAGGTCCGGCGTGAACAGGTGGATATCGCACGGGGCGCGTTCCTGCCGAACGTGAATCTGCAGGCGAACCTGTCGCGGCAGGCGTTCCCGAGCGGATTCGTACCGAGCGACTGGCAGGATGACTGGACGGTCGGGTTCGTGGTGCAGTGGCCGCTGTTCCAGGGGTTCCGGCGCGGTGCCGAGGTGGATGCGGCGCAGGCGCAGGTGCGGCAGGCGGAGTTGCAGGCGGATCAGTTGCGGGAGGGAGTGCGGCTGGAGTACGAGCAGGCGCAGGGCGAGCTGGAGCAGGCGCGCGCGCAGATCGCCGCGGCGACGCGGACCGTGGCGCAGGCGACGCGGGTGTACGAGCTGACGGAGCTGCGCTACGCGGAAGGACTGGCGACGCAGCTGGACGTGTCGGACGCACGTCTCGCGCTGCAGCAGGCGCGCATGAACGAGGCGAATGCTTACCACGATTTCTATCTGGCGCTGGCGCGTGCGGAGCGTGCGCTGGGCGTCACACTCATCGATGTTCGCTGACAACGGGGCGGGGGATACATACATGAACGAATCGATGCGGCCTGTGAGAGGGCTCGCACTGATGATGCTGGTGTTCACGGCGGCGTGCGGTGGCGGCGACGCAGAGGGTGACGCTGCCGTGGCGGAGGAGGGGCCGGAGGCGGTCGTGCTCCAGCCGACCGACATTGCGATCGTACAGCCGACACAGATTACGGGCGGAATCGTGCTGACCGGCACGCTGAATCCCGAGCGGATCGTTGAGGTGCGCTCGCAGGTGCCCGGCATCGTCAGCCGGCTGGCGGTCGATCGCGGCGATCCCATCCGCACGGGTCAGCTGATCGCAGTGATCGAGGCGGAGGGCATCCGCAGCGCGGCCGCTGGCGCCGCGGCGCAGGTGTCGTCCGCGGAAGCGAACCTGGCGCTCGCGCGGCAGCGGCTGGAGTCGGCGCGCACGCTGCATGAGCGCGGCGCGATCTCGAGCATCGATCTGCAGACCGCGGAGGCTGCATACCAGGCTGCGCAGGGCCAGCTCGCGGCGGCGCGGGCGCAGGCGGCTTCCGCGTCGGAGTCCGCGCGGCGTGCGAACATCACGTCGCCGATCGGCGGTGAAGTGAGCGGGCGCCATGTCAGTCAGGGTGAGGTAGTGAATCCGGGCGACCCGCTGGTGACGGTGGTGAACACGAGTGAGCTCGAGCTGGCCGGCCAGGTGCCGGTGCAGTCGGCTGCACGTGTCCAGCGCGGACAGCGCGTCGAGTTCACGGTCGATGCGTATCCCGGCCAGGTGTTCGAGGGTGTGGTCGCGCGTGTCGAGCCGACCGCGGATCCGGCGACGCGCCAGGTCGGTGTCTATCTGCGCCTGCCGAATCCCGGCAATCGCATTGTCGGCGGCGTCTTCGCGACCGGTCGCGTGCTCAGCCAGGTGACCGACAGCGTGCTGGCCGTGCCCGCGGGCGCCGTCCGCACTCAGGACGCCGGTACATACGTGTGGCTCATCGACCAGAACCGCCTGACGCGGCGCCCGGTGGTGACCGGTGTGCGCGACGACGTCACCGGCCAGATCGAGATCGTGTCGGGGCTGAGCGCGGGCGACCGCGTGCTCGCGGTGCCCGGCTCGGTACAGGAGGGAACCCCGGTCCGCTTCTCCAACGAGGGCGGCCCGGCATCAGCGGCGGAGGCAGGCAGATGACGGAGTCGAGGAAGCCGGATCAGGAGAAGCACGGCGCAATCGGCGGCAGCGGACTCAGCGATGTCGCGATCCGGCGTCCGGTATTCACGACGATGCTGATGCTCGGCCTGATCGTGCTCGGCCTCTTCAGCTTCCGCCGTCTGCCGATCGACCAGTTCCCGGACGTGGATATCCCGGTCGTCGCCGTACAGACGATCTATGTCGGAGCGAGTCCGGAGACGGTCGAACGCGAGGTGACGCGGCGGCTCGAGGAGGCTTTCAACCCGCTCGAGGGCGTGGACCGCATCACGTCCATCTCGCTCGAGGGCGTGTCACAGGTCATCGTCGAGTTCGATCTCGGCCGCGACGGCGATCAGGCCGCGACGGACGTTCGCTCCAAGATCGACCTCATCCGCCGGCAGCTGCCGACGGACATCGATCCGCCGGTCGTGCAGAAGTTCGACCCGGCCGATGCTCCGATCATCTCGCTGGCGCTGGCATCGAATACGATGGGCGTCGCCGAGCTGACGCGCATGGCCGACGAGGATGTGCGGCGCCGGCTCGAGAGTGTGAGCGGCGTCGGCAACGTGCAGCTCGCGGGCGGACTGCTGCGCGAGATCCGCATCTTCATCGATCCCGCGCAGATGCAGTCCTACGGCGTGTCGGTCGAGGAAGTCATGGGCGCGCTGCAGCGGCAGAACGTCGAGGCCCCCGCCGGTCGCGTCGAGCGCGGCACGAGCGAGGAGCTGGTACGCGTCACCGGCCGCATCACCGACCCGTCCCAGTTCGAATCCGTCGTCGTCGCGAACCGGAGCGGCCAGCCCGTGCGGCTGTCGCAGATCGCCCGCGTCGAGGACTCCACGGAGGAAGAGCGCTCGCTCGCGTTCGTCAACAACCAGCGCGCGGTGTCGCTCGACGTGCAGAAGGTCTCCGGCGCCAATACGGTCGCGGTCGCCGATGAGGTGAAGGAGGAGATCGATGAGATGCGCGCCGAACTGCCGGCGGGCGTCGACATCTCCATCGTGCGCGACAACTCCGAGCAGATCCGCCATTCCGTCGAGGACGTCATTTTCGAGCTGGTGCTGGGCGCGATCCTGACCATTATCGTCGTGATGCTGTTCCTGAACGACTGGAAGGCGACGGCGATCACGTCACTCGCGCTGCCCGTGTCCGTGATCTCCTCGTTCGTGCTCATGAACATCCTCGGCTTCACGCTGAACATGCTGACGCTGATGGGCCTGTCGCTGTCGATCGGTATCCTGATCGACGACGCCATTGTCGTCATCGAGAACATCGTGCGCCATCGCGAGATGGGCGAGGAC